>CAYPCO010000050.1:282-4678 GCA_964409265.1 uncultured archaeon
CCAACACACTTACTGAGTTCCACTCAGATTCTGAATCACATCCTGTAGAAAGATCACATACAGAGTATCCTATTCCAGAACCATCTCCATCTTTAACCCAAGCCACATAGATTTTTCCACTGTGTACCACAGCCTTTGGAATCATTCCGTCAGAGATTTTTATGGGTGTACTCCAGGAACTTCCATCAGAACTTGTGATTAAATAGGTATCTCCGGCATTCCCATAGAATATCCATATCTTTCCGTTCTCGTAAATTGCCTCTGTTTGACCACCAGTTATTCCAAGGTCTATGGGTCCGTTCCAAGAAGTACCGTCAAATGTGTAATATGCTATTGAACCACCTGAACTCCCACAGGATACCACAGCCCATATGTTTCCATCATCATCTTGGAATGCCGCAACTTCTCTCTGGCAATTCAATGCGGAATTTCCAGTATCTATTTTTTGAGGTGTTCCCCATGTCTGACTTTCATCCGTAGAAATTGAATAATAGACATCATAGTTGTCGGTGTCGGGGTTATAACCATCTCTTATCCCGCCGTTTTTTGCTTTTGTGAAGAAAAGCCACCATTCTCCTGAAGAAGTTTTTAACAAAGAGGGGTTTCTGTCGAATTTTTCATCTCCGAGTATTTTTCTTTTATTCTGTACCTTGGGTTTACCCACAACTTTTCTGCTCTTGGGTGGTGTATTTTCCACATAAACACACTGTTTCTTTATAGTTTCCTTATTTCCAAGTTCATCCACCGCGTAATATTCAATAAGATGGCAGGACTGTTCTGAAATGGTGAAGGGTTGGGTATATACCAACCAATCTTCATCACCTTGAGCATATTCTTCACAGTCATATTGGCTTTCACAATAATAGTCATCTACTTGTGTCACTCGGTATTTTATTTCTTTAACACCGATAGCGCAAGGATCTTCTTTGTCTTCGGCTTCAAGGGTTATGGGTGTTTGGGAAGTTATCCAGTGAGGATAGGAACCACCGCTGTTTATGTTTTCTGGGTAGTGAGGTTCGCCATAGGTTTTGGTGGTTTCGGGTGGAGTGGAATCTACCCTGAACCATTCTTTATCGTCTTGGGCCTTGTTGCCCAGAGCATCCTCACAGTAGAATTCCAGATCGTGAAGGGAATCTTCCTGGAAGGTGAAGACATATGGTATGTATGCTGTATCTACACAGCACCAGCCATCTTCCATGGAACCTCCGAATTGCTGGCAGTATTCATCTGTGAGGTCCGAGTTTTGCGGGTCATCAAAGGAGATTTTGTAGCAAAGTTTCTCACCGTTGACAGGGTGCGGTCCGGGATCCTCGCAGTCAAGAGTAATTTCAGTCACGTGATCTCTTACCCACCAGTCACAGTTATCATTAAGTCCGCATTTTATCTTTGGTTCACCGATGGTTTTGCTTATTTCTGGTGGTTGTGTATCAACAATATCAAGCTCGAAGTGATGAGTTTCTTCCCAGCCACACGCATCTACAGACCAATATTCTATTAGATGATAAGAGTCTTTATCAAGGGTTATGGTCACTGATCCATCCGGAGCAGATTGTCCTTCCTGATCCAAAACCCAGTCATCACCCGGATTCTCTTTATACCAGACCCTCCAGTAAATAACAACACTACCTGCATACTCTCCTGTTCCTTGAGGATCTTGATCATGAGCGGTTAATGTTATTGTGGTTCCTTGCTTTACGTAATAACAACCATCGGTTAAAGAAGATGTTATATTACCAACATTAGCATCATCGGCTTCATTACCATAACAGTTCACTTTCTTTCCATCCGCTGGATTCAGTTCCTTCTGTGTAACAGGAGGTGTTGTATCTCTTATGAATGAAATTACAGGCTGACATTGTGCAATTTTACCCCAGTTTTCAGCAGTATCTTTACCTCGGATTCTTATATAATGTGTACCGTCTTCAAGCTGTGATGTATCAACCTCTGCCCCTATAACAGCACAGTGCCATCCATCGTTTCTTGTGAAGTTGTAGAGTGGGTCCATCCAGAAACCACTCCATGGCTCTGGAATAGGTGGAATCTCCAGATCGATGAAGTACTCACCACCCTGAATATAGGATTCCTGATCACAAACTGTTACATTTAACCACACATTATCTCCACATATCAAATACTCGTCTGGATACAACACATCATCTAGATAAATATCATATGGGCAATCGGGAGGAACAGTATCTGTTTCAAAATAAGCACATGCGCAATTGCCCCAGTTGTCTGCATTGTCCTGAGCCTGGATACATATATAGTTCAGCCCGTCTCTATAAAAAGCATAATTTCCTGCCAGATACTCTTTTAATTTATCTAGATCAAAACTTCCATCATCTTCAGGATAGATCGTTCCTGTTTGTTCAGCAGCAATTTCTGAACAAGAACCTACAGTGCTATGACCTATATAATACTTAGCAGTCTTTATTGCACTACATTCATCTTCTGTGGTTGCTGTAGTGGTGAACAAACCATTGTTATAATAAGGGTCAACGTTTACATCGTATGTATTTGGTCCTTGATCATCATAAAACTGTTGCACACACTGATCAGTATCTTCGTCACAAACTCCTATATGACATTCATCATTTAGATATGAGCAATCGGGTGCTGTACCAGGAAGGCATTCTCCATTTTCACAGGTTTCCTGTCCGTTGCAGTAAAGCCCATCATCACAGTTACCTGTCGACGAAGCCAGTGCGCATATAGTTTCTCCATTCTCTTCTTGGCATGATCCAGTCTGATGCACCCAATAAGTGCCATCACAATAGTCCTGATTGTAATCGTCACAGTCTTCTATCATGCTTTCGCTGTATGTACAGGCCCCATTTAAACAGTATTCATCATGCTGCCATCTCTGATTGTCCGAACAGAATTCGTAATCATCATCACAGGTTTCTTCACGTAAACTCACGCTGTCACAGTGAGGTGTTGGGAAAGATTCACAAATACCTTCTTCTAACATCACATCATCACCATCGCAGTAATAGACCTCGTAGTAGCAATCCCTAGCTGTTGTTTCAACTTTACATTGACTGTTAACACACCTCCCCTCGTCATGCTTCAAAAGATTGCCATCGCAGTAATCTTTGTCCAAATAATTACAATCGTCGTTGGTTGTACAAGATGAATGGCAATCCGTAAAAATAGTAGTGACCGAATTCTCTCCATCGCTTGCCTCAACCAAATAATCTCCTGTTATTCCGTCTAAATCATATTGATAAACAAAATTTCCATCAGAATCAGAAGTTTGTGAACCATTCAAGAATCTATCATTGCATGAATTCTCACCGCATGAATCAACAGAATTATCTGGTCTTGTAACACTGATGGAAATTGGAGAGTCTGGATTGAACCCTTCACCATGAATATAAACGATATCCCCCGGGTGAAAATCCGTTTGTGGTGTTCCGGACTCATCGGCTGTCCAAAGAGAAGCAGAACCGCTTGCAAGAGCAGGCATTATTGCAGCAATTAAGAACAAAACTGATACGAAACCGATCGTTAAAGCACCTATACCTACAGCACCAGTAAATCCTTTGCAGCCCATTTATTCACCAAAAGAGTTTATCATTAGTTAACGAAAGGTTTTAAAAACAGATAAGAAAACACATTACATATGTAATGTGTTAGATTAAAATTCAAATCTCCAAACTTTTCAGAAAAGCTTTTAAATCAAATTTTGAATATAATCTCTGTTAAAGAAGGAAGTGTGATAAAATTATTCCCATACAAATTCGAATTACAAGACGTGTTGTTGAAGAGATAGACGAGTTGATAAGGGCTGGTCTGTATTCTACAAGGTCCGAGTTCATAAGAGATGCTGCAAGAAAACATCTTATGAGTATAAAGGGGATTCAATTGGAAAGGAAAAGATTTCAGATTTAATTTGAGATTTAATATATATTCTAAATAATTATTGTATGAGTGAGTTCAGAATAAAACAAAAACCAGAGGATTTTGTTGTTCGAGA
Source organism: uncultured archaeon (assembly GCA_964409265.1). GTDB lineage: Archaea > Aenigmatarchaeota > Aenigmatarchaeia > QMZP01 > QMZP01 > CAYPCO01. Next base: position 4,262 of record CAYPCO010000050.1, read on the forward strand.
GGTCATGAACCTTGATCTTGGTGGTGGCAGATTTGCTTATTATAGATTAAAGAAGATTGGTATAACAACACAAGAAGCTGTCAAAATTATATCAAAATCCTTCAAAAGAAAAATGAAATATATCAATTACGCTGGAAATAAAGACAAAAATGCTGTTGCTGAACAATACATATCCATTCTTCACGGACCTAAAAAGGACCTGGAAAGGGAAAATCTTTTTTTGGAGTACCTAGGTCAAGGTAGAAAAAGAATAAACCTGGGTGATTCTGAAGGTAACGATTTCAGTATAGTTATAAGGAATATAGATAAAAAACCTAACAGAGTAAGCCACGTGGTAAACTATTTTGACGACCAAAGATTTGGAGCAAGATGTAACAACCATGTGATTGGTAGATTTATAATTAAGAGGGACTTCTG
>CAYPCO010000051.1:0-4486 GCA_964409265.1 uncultured archaeon
TGTAAGTGATTGTGAACCTTCAGGGACCTCTGAAGTTAGGATTCCTGTACAGCCCGTTCTTTTTATGGTATTTATTATGTTATAAAGAAACTTTCTGACTTGTGATTGAGATTCCATATTTAAGGCTATAACCGACGTTGAATCTATAACTATTCTTTTGGCCTTTAACCTTTCTATCTCATCTATTATAACAGAGCCAAGGTTGTTTACCTGAGCTGGATCATGATAAACTATTTTAAAAAGACCTCTCTTCTCGAATTTCTCAAAATCCCAACCAAACTCAAGACCATCTTCCTTTATGTCAGTGGGATTCTCTTCTAAGGTTATGTAAACACCGCTTTCACCTTTTTGAAGCCCATGCCATAGAAACTGTAAAGAAAATATAGTTTTACCAGTTCCTGTCCCACCTGTTAAAAGTATAACAGAACCATCTATGAAACCGCCTTCAACAAGTGGATCCAAACCAGGAATCCCCGTGGATATTCTTTTTACCATACTCTTTTAAATATTAATTCTTGGGTGTTAAATAGTTTATCCCGTGTTGATTAACAGGAACATCACAAAAGTTTATAAGTATAACTTTTAATTTAGTTTTATACCTTAAAATAAAGGGGGTGCAGGCTATGGCTATAAGAATAGCAAGCGTTTCTCAAACATGGAATAAAGATGTTTTTACAGACAAGGGTCTTTATTGTGGTAAGGTCGAAGATGTTGAATGTGACCTCAAAAGATTCAAGCTTAGATCTTTAATTATAAGTGCTGTAAAGGGTTCATATCTTTCAAAGATGCTTGGAAACAAGAAGGGAATAATCATACCATTTCCCATGGTTCAAGCGATAGGCGATATAGTTATAATAAAGCATATATCTCCGCACGTGGCTGATGAGATAAAGGAAGAATCTACACAAGCTCCAACTGAATAGATTTTGTAAGAATCCTTGGTTTACCTTTCCTAACAAGAACCATATCTTCAATTCTGCATCCCCCTTTATTCTTTACATATACACCTGGTTCTACGGTTAAAATCATACCTTCTTGTAGAATATCTTCACCCTCAGGTTTTTCATGAACGGATAGTCCCAGACCGTGACCAAAGGAATGAAAAATTTTATATCCCTTTTCTTTCATCAGTTTTTCATAAAGGGTGTTTATTTCTTTAAAACTGATACCTGGTCTGATAGCATCCAGGATATATTCTCTCATCTCCATGACATCCTTATAAAACTTTGCATAACCTTTGGATGAAAAATAAACCCTTGTCACATCAGAGCAGTATCCACCGTATCTAACACCAACGTCCACGAGAAGTATATCCTTCTTTATCTTGGTATCTCCAGGAACATAGTGAACGAACGCTGTATTTTTACCCGAAGCTATAATAGGCATAAACGCTGGGTAAACCTTATTATCAAGCATAATCTTTTGTAACTCAAAGCATGCTGCTTTTTCGGTTTTTCCGTAAAATTTCATCTCCTTAAGACATTTTGCCGTGATCTTTATCGATTTTTCTATACACGACAATTCATAATCATCTTTAACCATTCTGGGAATCTTTATTATATCATGAGCCTTTTTAAGCTCCCTGCCAAGTTTTATGAAGACGGAGGCGTTCATATTTCTTTCATCGAAACCTATTCTGTTATAAAAATTAAGTGAATCAGAAACCTCTTTGATACTGTGATAGAATATCACTTCTGCGGTTTTGACATTTTTTGCCCTGTTCTCCAAAGGAGGGACAAAAAGTTTTGGTTTACTTGAAACAGTGTCAATAATAAGAAAGCATGAGCGCTCCTGAGTTTCATAACCTGTGTAGTAAAACACATCATTCGGGTCCGATGTAATTATAGCATCAAGAAAGTTTCCACTTATTTCGTTTTGGAGCGCCCTGACCCTCCGAGAGAAATTGGGTCGCATATTTTATTTTTCTTGTCAGTTAATAAAATATGGATCTTCAACAAATGAGTGAAGAGCAAATTAAACTTTCCAAAAAGGTTATACTTAAAAGTATGTTTGATAGAATAGAAACCGTTGCAGGATTTGATTGCTCTTTTGACGGAATCAAATTTGTTTGCGCTGGTGTAGTTCTTTCCTATAAAGATCAAAAAATTCTAGATTTTGTAACACTATCCGGAAGGGTAAGTTTTCCCTATATACCAACGTTTCTTTCCTATAGAGAATTACCGGCAATACTCAAGGCCTATAACGCCTTAAAGACAAAGCCAGACATAATTCTTGTAGACGGTCAAGGTATATGTCATCCCAGAGGTTTGGGTATAGCATCTCATTTAGGGGTTATCCTGAACAAACCAACCATAGGTGTTGCAAAATCCAAACTATGTGGAGAAGTTAGTGAAAATAAAATAATTCTCAATGGAAAACAGGTTGGTTGGTGTATAATAACAAAGACAGGATGTAAGCCATTGTTCATTTCACCAGGCCATAAGGTCTCTCTTGAAGATTCACTTAAAATTGTTAAGGTATGTATAAGAAATCATAAGTTGCCAGAGCCATTAAGATATGCTCATCTTTATGCAAACAGGTGGAAACATGAAGGTATTCAAACTTGACGATGTCCTAAAAGAACCATTAAGAAGTGAAATAATAAGAGAAATCGTGAATGGTTCGATTTTCATCTATCCAACAGACACAGTCTATGGTCTTGGTTGTAATGCTCTAATAGAGGATTCTGTTATTAGGATAAGGGATATAAAGAAGACAGACCATCCTTTTTCTGTGATAGCCCCTTCTATGGAATGGATTAAGAAAAATTTTGTGATAAGATTTCCAGAATATCTCGAGAAATTACCAGGACCATATACCTTCATACTTAAACAAAAAAAGGAGATACTTCCAAAAATCGTGTCAGGATCCTCTAAAATTGGTATAAGAATACCAGACCATCCATTTACAAGGCTTATCACGAATGCAGAAGTTCCTTTTATTACGACATCAGCAAACATCTCAGGTGAAAAAACCATAAGAAGAATCCTAGAGATACCAACAGAACTTTCTAGTGTAGATATTGTTATCGATGGTGGAACCCTTGGCGAAAGGCCGTCTGAGATATGGGATCTTACAGGTGAAAACCCTGTTAGAATCAGATAGAAGGAAGATCAAGTCTTTTTCTTGGTTTTTCTCTTGAAAGCATATTCTTTAATCTTGAGAACAATCCACCACTTTTGTACTCTTCATCTATAAGTAGAGCTGCAAGTTTTGTTAATTCCTTGCTTGCTTTGGAATTTGGACTAAGATCAATCACAGGAACTCTTGCAGCAAGACTCCTCAGAACATGTTTATCCCGAGGTATAGTTGATATGACAGGTAGTTGCACGAGCTGTTCAACCTCTTCAACCGTAAGTTCATGTCTACCTTCACCGGTCATATTAAGAACAACACCTAATGGTTTTGCACCGACCTCCTTGACAACCTGATGACATTTGATTATATCAACTATAGGTGGAACAAATGGTGTTGTTATGAACAAAACATCATCAGCTGCCTTGATGGCGGCCATGGCCTCCCTGCCTAGACCAGGAGCAGCATCAAGGAAAATTATATCAGCCTTTCCAAATAACTTCTTTATGCTTTCCTTAAGTCTGGAAAGGTCTATACCTTTTAAGTCATCTACAGAAAGAGATGCAGGTAATATCTTTAAACCCTTTATAGTGTAATCGTACAATGCATCATCAACTTTTACTTCACCAGCAAGAACGTGATTGAGTGAGACTGGGTAATAATACATACCTAAATAAAGAGCAAGATGTGAGGTTGTTATATTGGCATCAACTATTATAACCTTTTTGTTGAATCTTAACGCAAGAACAGCTCCTAAATTTGCAACAAGTGTTGTCTTACCAACACCACCTTTACCAGAAACCACAGTAATAATCCTGCTCAAAGTAACCACCAGACCCTAATAAATATTCAGTTTCAAATTTTATAAAACCAATACATTCAAAATCAACCTATATATTCTCTACCTTCCTGTGTAGTTTCCATTTTTGTTGTCTTTATGGTCTCGGAAACCTTTTTGTAGAAATTCATAAGTTCGGGTGTAATAGATGGTTTTATCTTTTCAAGAGCCTTTTCAAAATCTTTCTTGGTTACTTCCTTTGCTTTGATATCCCTTCTTAATGCATTGAATCCTGCTTCCCTCACCAGAGATTCAAGATCAGCTCCTGAAAAACCTTCTGTCTTTTTCGCAAGATTCATAAGATTCACATCTTTTGCAAGAGGCATATTCTTCGTATGAACCTTTAATATCTCATATCTCCCTTTGATGTCTGGTGGTGGGATAAATATTTGTCTATCAAATCTTCCAGGTCTGAGTAGAGCAGGATCAAGTATATCAGGTCTGTTAGTTGCGGCAATGACAACAACATTATGTAGTTCTTCAAGACCCGACATCTCTGTTAAAAGCATTGATACGACGTTTTCTGTAACCCTCGTTCCAACCTCAAGCCCTCTTCTGGGAGCGAGAGCGTCT
>CAYPCO010000052.1:0-4435 GCA_964409265.1 uncultured archaeon
GTTAGCAATCAATCCTAACACGATAATCCTTCTAAAGTTTTCAAGATTTGTCAGTAGAGCTATCAGCAACAATGTCGACAGGATCTGATTTACAATAGAACCAATCATGATTAGAAATATTCTAACATCTCTGCCTATCTTTATCTTCGATATTCTATAACCAAAAACCTTCTGGAATTCTGCTTTATATTTTCCCGCAGTGTAGCTGTTTATAAGAGTTCCGAGCAATGCCATAAAGCCTATTATCCATACCAAAGAAAAGCCTGTAAGCATCCAGTATGCATATGTCATTCCAAGGATTATGAATGAATCTGAATACCTATCCAAGCTGGCATCGAAAAACGCGCCCTGTGGATTATTTTCAAATCTGAGTCTGGCTATCTCACCATCGCAACCATCTACTATGGATGATATCTGTGCTACTACACCAGCGAGTGCTGTGTAAAGATGATTTCCTGCAATAAACAATAATGAAGAGACTGCTGCAAGAAGGAAGCTCAACAAAGATATATCATTCGGTCCTATTCTGGTCTTTACCAAAAACTTCGTTAATCTTGTTGAAATCTTTCTGTTTATATATCTTGACACAGGACCGTCGTTTTCTTTAATGAGACTTTTCAATAAAAGGTTCTCTGCGTGTTTATAATCCTCTATTGTATCCACATCGATCCAAAACCTTTCACCAATATCGAATATCTTTATCTTACCTTTCCTTGCCAGAACTTTGATACCTCCACTGAGCGATGTATCTCCCTTTCTCATGCTCGCTTTTATGGCTTCGAAGATATCTCCTGTGAGAAGGAATATCCCACAATCTACCGCATCATATTCTTTTAACGATTTTCCTATATCGACTATCCGATCATTTTTGATTCTAACCTTGGTTGCATCGTTCATGTCTATGTATTCTTTGGGATTTCTATCAACACAGAGAAGACAAGTCTTCTTTTTAGTCTTCAATAAATCTTTAACGATTCCTGGATCAAATATATGGTCTGACATGAAGAGAAGGAATCTCCTGCCAACCTTTTTTTCAGCTACAAGAACGGAAAGACCATTTTCCTTGTTCCAGTCCTTGTTGCGTACGTACTCTATATTAACTCCATATCTTTCACCATTACCGAGTTTTTCTTTAATCATCTTTCCTTTATAGCCAGTAACTATCACAAATTCGCTTATCCCACATTTTTTTACAGCAAGAATGGTTCTTTCTATAAGGCTTAATCCCAGAATTTCCAAGAGCGGTTTCGGTTTTCCGTTAGTCATGTGATTTATTCTTCTGCCTTTACCCGCGGCTATTATTACGGCTTTCATCCTCTCACCGGACTCAGCCACAATAAGGTTTCTTTATAGTCCCGACACGAAGATACAAATAATCACTTAATTTGCACGTCGGGTATTTTAGAATATTTTTATTGCGTTTTAGAAATATAAAAATTGTGGGTTTAAACAAATTAAATGGTAATTTCTTAATTTTTATGAACAAAGCAGGGTAAAAAGTGAAAATCTGTTCCATGTTAACCTGTGAAAAACACTTTAAAACTAAGAAGAGAATTTTGGATTAGATTTCTAGTCGTTCGATAGACGTTTTTAAGCTCCAGTTACAAAATTCACAATTCTTTGATCTTTCCGGGATTTCTCCCCTAATAACCTCTATTGCTTTGTAGAAGACACTTTCTGCATTCTTCGGATTCGTTGGAATCTTTACGGTTTCTGCATGGAATTCCACATTACAAAAACTGTTAACCGTTATCGGGTGATAGTAAAGAAGTATTGCAAATCTGGCGGGATTCAATTCGTTCTTTTCGAGAAGAAAAGTGTATATATCCATCTGGTTCTGACTGGAATTTGCTGTATTTTCCTTGACGGGAAAACCCCTGGTTTTGAAGTCTATTGGAGCGTAAAGACCATCCTCTGTAATAAAAAGATCATCGATAGCACCCATGAGAATTATTCCTGTTTCTGGGTCCTCGAACCTTAAACCCCGTGATGGGTTTCTCCATACTTTCAACCTTTCTATATCTTGAAAAAGTCTACCCTTCAAGTTATGGAGCTCTTCAGGGTGTGTGTTTTCTCTTCTGTGTCTATCGAAATGCTCTTTAAGAATTTTGTCCATTCCTGAAGGGAGAGAAGGGAAAACAGAAGCTGGTCTTCTTACGCCTTTAACCACCTGAAGCCAAAAACATCTTGGACATTCAAGAAATAAAGAAAGACTTGAGGGTGACAGGACAATGCGTTTCATAAGAAAAATTTAGTCACTCTCCCTAATATTTATTCCAAGTTCTTTTGCATAATACTCTTTCATGACCTTACCGATATACTTCACATTTTCTTTGTGACCGTTTCTCGCAGCACTGTCCATTATACCGTAAATAATATTCTCTAAGCATGTCTCTACATAAGGAAGTTCGTGTGGAGCTTCTAGCCCAACAAGTGCTCTTACCATGTCCTTAAAGTCATCAGAAAATAATATCTTAACACATCTCTTGAAATCCCTGTCATCGTCTCCTGCACACAGTTTTTTATAAAGCTCCAAACCTTTCCTGTATGATACCTTTCTCAACATCACTTCTAACGCATCCATTATTAATCACCTATAAGTAAATAAAATACCATATTGTGTTTATAAAGATTTCTGTGGTTCAGTATATAAATTTCATCGCTGTATAATTATACATATGATCACGCGTTCGCTTGACAACGCCTTGAAAAGGATTATATCTGGAGTTTATGTTATAACCACAGGGGCAGGAGATATCATAAACGGCATGACTGCAGCATGGGTTACGAGAGTCTCCTTCAATCCTCCGATGCTATGTGTTGCTATAGGCAAGACAAGATATACACATGAACTGATCGAGAAAAGCGGCGTGTTTGCTGTAAATATATTGGGTGAGAACCAGATAGATCTCGGTAAACACTTCGGATTCAAATCCGGAAGAGATTTTAATAAGTTTCAGGGTATACCTTACGAAACCGAGAAGACAGGTTCTCCGATTCTTAAAGACACGGCTGGATATCTAGATTGTGAGGTCAGGAATTCCTGTGATGCTGGAGACCATACGATCTTTGTAGGAAAGATTGTAAGCGCTGGTGTCAATCCAGAAATAAGGCCTCTAATCTATCGAAGGGAGGATTTCTTCTAATTTATTTATTCCACTTCCAACAAAAATATAACGTAGTATGGTGGCCTCACCACTTTTTGATATAGGTTTGATAATAATTGTTTCAACATTTTTTGCATACTTAGCCAGAATATTAAGGCAACCATTTCTTGTTGCTTATGTATTGGCGGGTTTTGTTATAGGACCATCTGGTCTAGGTCTCATAACCAACACATCAGAGATAGCAACGCTTTCGGAGCTTGGTATAGCATTTCTTTTGTTCACAGTGGGTCTAGAAATAGATCTTAGGAAGCTTAAGCATGTTGGTTTTATTTCTATAGGAGGTGGTATTCTTCAGGTAATCTTGACGTTTATAACAGGATTTTTTGTTGCTCAGTGGATAGGTTTTGATCTGTTTCCAAGTATATATATGGGACTTCTCACAGCATTCAGTAGCACAATGATAGTTACTAAACTTCTTGTGGATAGATACGAAATAAACACACTTCATGGCAGAATAATGTTGGGTGTACTACTTATCCAAGACCTAATAATCATAACCATTCTTCCCATCTTAACAAACACAGCAACAAGTATAAGCATGGAATTCTTGGGAACTGTTCTTATCAAGGGTTTGGGTCTCTTCTCAATAGCAGTAGTACTTAACAAATACGTCCTTCCGAGAATACTCGATTATGCGGCGAAATCGTATGAGATTCTTTTTATGACAGCAATATCTATATGTTTCTTCTTCATAGGTTTTTCCTACGCCTTAGGTTTCTCCATAGCCATAGGAGCATTTATAGGTGGTATAGCACTTGCCAGTTTTCCGTATAACTTAGAGATAGAAGGAGAAATCCACTCTCTTAGAGATTTCTTTTCCCTTATATTTTTCACAACACTCGGTATCCAACTAAATCTTCACATCATTGGAAAGATGTTTTGGGAATTTTTCGCCCTTATATTTCTTGTTATTCTAATAAAACCCATAATACTTTCACTAATCTATCTTTTCTCTGGTTATGGAGGTAGAACATCAACTCTTGTCGGTATAGGACTTGGTCAGGCCAGTGAATTCTCATTCATAATGGCCCTTGAAGGATACCTTAGAGGTCATATCACAGCAGATATCTATTCCCTCATGATAACAGTAGTCGTTATATCAATGGTCATTACACCCTATCTCATGTCTTATAGAAACGGTATATATTCCTTCTTTACATCACTTCCAATCTCAAGACTCAGAAACAAGATCTTGCCAAGAAAGGTTCACAGAATAGAGAAGAATAATAAAAAAACCGCGGGTTTTGGTTATTTGATTTATTTTTACC
>CAYPCO010000053.1:0-4397 GCA_964409265.1 uncultured archaeon
TTTGCAGGAGACGTTCTTCTCCATGTTGACTGAAGTTACCGAAAGGGCACTTGCCCATACGGGAAAAGAGCAAACTCTTCTTACGGGAGGTGTTGCATCCAATCAAAGACTTAAAGAAATGCTAAGAATCATGTGTGAAGAGAGAGGGGCGAATTTTTCATGTGTTCCTAAAGAATTTGCTGGAGATAACGGGGCAATGATTGCTTGGACAGGTATACTAATGAACAGATATGGTGTTAAAACCGAGCCAGAAATCAAACCGAGACAAAGAACTGATGAAGTCGAAGCTGTATGGTTTGATTGGTTCAGTCAAAGAAGACCTTAAGAGGATATGTTTTAACACCTTTTTTTCTTAAATACCTTTTTATACCCATGCCATCACCTTCAACAACAGCGTAATTTATTCCATCAATATATCCATCTAATAGTGAAAGATCTTCAAAAACATCAAACTTGTCAACAGACACGACATTATAGCCTCTTCTAGCAAGAAGCTTGTGGTAACCTTTTTTACCATATACTACCAATATCTTATCCTTTTTCGATATCTGCATCTTCTTACTCAATTATTTTATACACACTGTCTCCTTCTCTGACTCTATCATTAACTTTCAAACCTATAGATTGACCTGAACTTGCAGATTCGACCGGGTTTCTGTCTATCTGCATAGAAGAAACCTCTTGTTGAAGGTTTGTTGTTGCACCTTCTATCGATATCTTGTCCCCGAGTTTGAGCTCGTCAGAAAGTTCTATTACAGCAACACCGAGCTTTGTGAAGTAGTGTGTAACCTTTCCTATAAGTTTTTTCTCCATATTATCCTAAAACATATAGGAAGCAAATTTTATAAGCTTTATCAATTTATATCGTTGAACTATAATAATTAAATAATGGTGAATCCCGTTCTGCTCTTGTCTGGAACAGGGATGATGATAGTCGGAATTCTTTTCCCGTACTACTGGAAGAAAAAAACCGATGTGAATCTTATGTTTTTCCTTTACGGAATAATCATGTGGTTTATTGTTGTATTCATCAAATCGCTGATTGATTTTGGTATTCTGAATATGTTCGGTAACCTTTTCAATCCTTTAGGAACAGGAATTCTTATAGCTTGCGTCTATGTGGGTCTTAAGACAGGTCTTCTTGAATCTGGCCTGTCTTACGTATTTGTTTTGAAAAAGAAACTCAAAATGGATTTTGATAGGGCAGTTGCTTTTGGTCTTGGTTTTGGTTGTATAGAAGCCTTTCTTTTAGGCCTATCAAGTTTCACGACAGTAGCGATATTTATGTTTTATCCTCAAATGCTTGATTTGTTATCTGCAGAGCTAAGGGAAAGTGTAGTCGCACAGCTTAATGCAAGCAGTTGGATAGTCTTTGCACCAATTATAGAAAGAATCTTCACGGTCTTCGCTCATGTTTTTGCAATGGTTTTGTTGATATGCGCTGTTCATACAAAAAAGATAGAATATCTGATCCTTTCTGTGTTTTATAAGGCCATGCTTGATGGCCCACTTCCATGGCTACAATCTGTGTTTGATACATCTACCGTGACCGGTGTATATATGATAGAACTCTTTGTTGTTATTATGGGTACAATAGGTTTTGTTGGAACAAGAAGATTAAGACAAAGATTTAAAGGGCACCGTGTTAAACCTCTTAAGTGGTTTGCATGATGGATTACGATTTTGTGAACGATGAGAAAGAGCCTTCAAGGATATTTTTTAATCTGCGTTACATCTTTCAGAGACTTAAAGAACCTTTGAGTAGACCTGAGAGAAAACTTCGCGCTTTAGGTTTGAAAAGGGGTTTTAAGGTTCTTGACGTGTGGTCTGGTACAGGTGTTTACACCATACCAGCCGCTAAACTCGTTGGTGATAAAGGTTTTGTTTATTCTATGGATGTAGATCCGTATGCTGTAGAGGTTCTTGAAAAGAGATGCGAAAAACTTGGTTTAAAAAACGTAGAGATCATATTTTCAGACCTTGAGACAGGTCTTGAGAAAAACAGCATAGATGCGATACTTCTTCACAAACCCAAGGACACAGAGAAATTAATAAAGGAGTTGAAAAGGGTATCAAAACAGGGATGTGTGCTTTCTGTCATGTGCAAGCAAAATGAAGAAGAGTTGAAAAGATTTTTACATAAACACAATTTCGCATTTATCGATAAGGTAGATGGAATGCTAAAGTTTGTTTATAAAAAATAAACCAAAATTTATCTTACCAGAAAAACGAATCTTACAAGCAGAATTGCTATTATTGTAAGCGTTATTACAGCTATTGCTATCAGTTTCCATGTTGGTTTCTGTTCTTCACCAACCAAAAGACCTGTTATGTTTTCACCTATGGTTGCATTGAGTTTCACTCCTTCTTCCTCCTTTTCTGTCTTGTTTATCTCCGATATACTTTCTTCGTATTCTGTTATATTTGATACCACTAGTATTGCCAAGTTCTTATGGAAGCTTCCGTGGAAGGATTCCGCATGAATACCTGCTGTGTATGCACCTGTTTCTACGCCAAGAGGCGGTGTAACATAGAAATATGCTATTCCTTCTTCTCCCGGTTGCAGTTCTATGAAGTTCGGTTCTATACTTACCCATTCCGGTCCAGACACAGATAGATTGTATGCTGTTTCTTTCTCGCCAGTATTCTTAAGGGTTACTTCTATGGTTGTTGCATTGCATATCTCAACCACTACACTTTCCTTTGATGGCTTCATATCAAGTTTGTAACATTCCTCAGCCGGCTTCAGTACAAGAACAGCGTGTGCCTCAACGCTTGTATGTTCTGATATTGCATAGGCATCTAATGAATACTCTCCTGGTTGTGCGCCCATTGGTGGTGTTATGGTGAAATTAAACCTTTTTGATTCACCCGATGAGAGCTCAACCTGTCTGGTATAGTTAAGATAATAGTTCATTACTCTAAGAGTGTATGTATCCTTGAGCTCACCTTTGTTCGTAAGGACAACTTCATAGTTGGTTGTTGAACAAGAGCATATCTCAGATCTTTCAGGAATTATCTGAAGAGACGCGTCATAACAATTTATGACTTTTATATCTATTTCTGCCTCATCAAAAACATCTTTATTAGACGATGTTGCTTTAACTATTATGCTATAATTACCTTCCTCTAAGTCGTGTGCATCAACAGTTAGATAAACAGTTTTTGTCTCTCCAGGCTCAATTATAAGGCTCTCTTTGTCTAAGGTTCCAAGCGTGGTTGTTAGGGTAATCTTGTCTTCCAGGCTTCCTGTGTTTTTAACACTAACTTCAAATGTTTCTGTTGTATCCTTGCATACATCCTTGGATACAGGAGATGCTATTATTGCTAATCCCCTGCATTCTGATACATCAAGAGATGCATGAACGGTTTTTGACATCTGAGGATCGCTGGATGAATATATACTTATATCGAAGCCAAGCTTACCTTTCTGTTCGGGAATAACAGTGAGCTCAATCTCTCTTGCCTGGTTTGGTGGAACATCAACAGTTTGTTGCGAAGGTATAACCCAGTCCGGAACAAATATGGTATAACTATCATTCTCTAAACCGTTGTTGGTTAGTATGAGGTTAAATGTTACAGGTTCTTTAACACACGCTGAGACCTCTTTTTGAACAAGCTGGGCATCAAAGTTGTAACAATCTTTTATCACGAGTTCTATCTCTTCAACATCAGTAACATAAGATGTTTTTGATCTTGCTGTTATGTATATTTTTTGAACCCCCCTAAGATTTTCAGGTGGTGTTACGGTAACATCAATATCCTTTATTTCTCCTGGTGCAACAACAACATCTCTTTGAGAAAGTGTAACCCATTCTTTGTCTGCAGAAAGCTCTAGTTCTTCTACATACTTACCGTTGTTTGCTATGTTCATGTTATATACAAGAGAAGTCATTGTTTCACTGCACATTTCTTGTCTGTAAGGACCGCTAACGTAAAGATCAACATCATAGCAGTTTAAAACCTCAATAACAATATCTCTTGACTCCTTCTCACCCGTCATTCCGGATGTAACAGTCACAGTTACTGTATATGTTCCTGGTGGTGTGTTACAAACAGGTTGAACCAAGAAAAGATCTATCGCTTTTTCCTCTCCAGGATCAAGGGCTGCATCGAGCTGTATTTGAGAAACCCATCCTGAAGGTGCCTGTAATGTAAACGTGTACGTATCAGGATACTGGTAAAGGTTCTTTATGGACATTTGTATGTCTTGCGGTGTAACAGCAGTACATGGGCAAACCGAAACATATGTGGGAAAAACATGAAATTCAAAACTAGATGCGTTGACAGGGTAAGAAAACAGTAGCATTACTAAAGAAAACACAATCATGGTCAGGTTTTTCCCCCAATTCATACCTCACACCTTATCATCTAATAGTAATTAAATTTTTTAAGTT
>CAYPCO010000054.1:0-4393 GCA_964409265.1 uncultured archaeon
CGAAGGTTACATATCCGTTCCAGGCGATCTTCCAAATGGTGAGCAAGAATTGAAGGTAACCATAGCAGATAATGCAGGAAACCTTGGCTGGGATTCCATTCAAGTAAAGATAGACAACATCCCACCGGTATTGGATATACTTTATCCAAACGATAACATGTTTGTTAAAGGAGTGATAACCATAGAGGTCAACGTGTCTGATGCAAACCTTCCAAACGATCTTGCGGAGAATCTTATGATATCAACAAACAGTGGGCAGAATTGGAACCAAGCAGATGAGTGTCACCCTGAGGGAGACAACTATGTATGCACCTACTCTTGGGATACAACCAACGAGGAAGACGGATTAGCTTATGGAATATTGGCAAAACTTACAGATGAGGCAGGAAACCTTGGATATTCCGACATGGTAATGGTTATCGTAGATAATTCCAATGCAGAGATAACTGCAGTTATAGATCCATATGAAGGTGAGATAGTTAGTGGTGATAGCGTTAAGCTTGAAGCCGTAGCAACAGATCCAGAAAGTGGTATAGAGAGGGTTGAATTTTATATAGATGGTGAATATGTATGTGAAGATGATAATCCGCACATGGGTTGGACATGTTCATGGAACTCCAAGTCCGTAGAAGATGGTCTTCATGAAATAAAAGCGAAATCTTATAACGGTTTAGGTTCTGTCAAAACATCAAGAACTGTTGAGTTTATAGTAGATAACAATCCACCCACAGATCCTAGCAATCTCTATGCAATAGACCCTGACACCGATGGTTTTGATACAGATGGTGTGGTTACATGGAAATGGCATGCATCAAGTGATGCTGGTTCCGGTATAGATCATTACGAGATATCAATAGAGAGTCCTGGTTACATACACACCACAGTAGAGGCAGAACCAGAGCAAAGCGAAGTGACATACACACTCAGCGATCTTATGGATGGAGCATGGACATTTAAAGTAAGAGCTTGGGATAAGGCAGGATTCGCAAGTAACTGGGTGCATGCAAATCAGATAGTCGTAGACACTCAACCACCGACACCGATACATTTAACATCAGTGTATGTAGAGAAGGATCCATACGATACAGATGGCTTCTATACACTTTCATGGCAAGGTGGTGTGGATACAAACATAGACAGTTACGAGCTCTACAGAGACGGTGTGCTCATATACACGGGCTCTTCCTCACCAGATTCCTTTGATGAGGAATGGGTCGATGATGGTATTCACGTGTATCAGGTCAAAGCGATCGATCAGGCAGGATGGGAAACCTATTCCAACGAAGTAACGGTTATAGTTGATACTCACGCACCAACCATTGAGATCACGGGTATGACTCCAGGAATAGGATTCTTCATACTTACCTATGAGGTCTCTGATCCGGAACCAAGTTCAGGAATAGATTCGATAGTGATAACAGCATCAGATGGTTACGGAATGTGTTCAGGAACCACACCTACAGGAGGCTTCTGTACAATATTCCTTGGTAGCTATGCTCACATAACAGTTTACGACAAAGCAGGTAACTCCTTTACAGCAAGTAGTGAAGGTGCTCAGCAGGATATAACACCACCTCAAATAATCTCTTCAAGTCCGAGTGGTGTGATCGACTACAATGATGTTATATTAGAAGTTGAAACAGACGAACCTTCGTATTGTTATTATGGAGAAGAGGATGGTCTAGAATCTATGGAAGAGATGATAACAAATAACAGCAATAACAATATATACCATTACATACCGCTCTATGAGGACGGTGGTTTAAGTGATGGTTTGTATGTCTATCATGTGATATGCAAAGACTTTTCAGACAATTTCATGGACAGTTCCAAGACCATAGTCTTTTACATAGATACAACAAGCCAACACAATCTGGTAATACCAGATTACGGTAACTACTGGAGTGAAGGATGGAATACCTTCTTCCTTCCGAAACTGATACTGGATGACATAAACTTCAACTGTGGACAGACACCATACAGCGTCGAAGATGTATTGGCATCGCTTTATGAGGATGATACACCTCACTATGAAATAATTTATTACTACAACGGAGAAGACTGGGATTCCTATGTTCCAGGAAGACCAGTAAACGATCTTGCAGAGTTCAACGACGAGATAAGCAATCCGTACTTTATATACATAACTGATGGCGAAAGTAGACTAGAGATAGATGGAACACCAGAGGATGAATGTTAAGGTGATAGACTATGAACAAAACCATAATTCTTGCCTTTCTTTTTTCGTTCATTGTACTTTCTGCTAATGGTTCTGCTTACATGAACGATTGGTGGGGCAGGGTTACAATCAATGGTGTTCCAGCTGAGGATGGAACACAAGTTGCTGTCTACTCGGTTAGCACAGATGAATTTCTGGACAGCACAACAGTAGGTGAGTTTACAAGTGGATATTATCTTCTTCATGTAAACCTTACAGTAGGAGAGTATGTATATTTCATTGTTAATGGATATGCTGTCGTAGATCAAGAGCCACAACAAGTAACAGATGAACCTGTGGATCACGAATTAGACTTGTCGGTTACTGATCAAGATCAAGACGGTTATTCTGTTGGATATGAAGGTTATGCTGGCCCCTACAAGGATTGTAATGATTCGGATCCAGAAGTGAATCCCAATGCATCGGAAATATGTAACGGTATAGATGATAACTGCAATAACCAAATAGACGAAAATGTATGCCAAATCACCTACTACTGTGACTCGGATGGAGATGGTCACTATGATAAAAATCCAGATGGAACATGTAACACATATAATTGTGTTCCTGAAGGTTGTGTAGATACACAAGGAGATGATTGTAACGATAACAACCCAAACATACACCCTGGTGTGCTGGATTTTTGTGACGGTATAGATAACAACTGTGACGGTATAGATAATGGTTGCGGTGGTGGAGGCGGTGGTTTCGGTGGAGGAGCAGGTGGAAGCATTTCGTGTACGGTTAACTGGACCTGTACGGATTGGTCTGAATGTTATCCTAACGGGACACAATATAGAACATGCACGGATACAAACAACTGTGGAACAAGTTACGGAAAGCCTGAAGAAGAAAGACCATGCACATATATACAACCTTCTGAAAGTCGAACATGCGAGGAAAACTGGACGTGCACCGAATGGTCTGAATGCTCTCCAGATGGAATCCAAACAAGAACATGCGTCGATGTAAATGAATGTGGAACTGAAGAAAATAAACCTGAAGAAGAAAGGTCATGCCAGTATAAACCTGTAACAACCGAAAGCGAAGGAAAGGAGTCTCAACAGCAGGGTTTCGATCTTGTAGGTTATGTTATAAACAATCCAGCAACCTTTTATGGTATCTCCTTGATTATTATATTTGTCATCGTAATAGCTCTTTACAAAAAAGCAAAAGGCCCGACAGGATATCAATACAAGCCGCAAGAATAAAAGTTTTTTCACCAAACATATTTAAGTATGACAAGTCTGGAAGCTTTGGTGTGGACACATGCTTTATATCTTGTGATATTCTTGTGGTTCTTCTACGAGGTTGTAAAAATCAAAAATCACTTAAATTCAATAAACAAAAAACTTCTAAGGTGAAATTTTTTATGGAGACATCCATCTCTATAATACTAACTCAGATTCCGATAGCAGTTGCAATACTTCTTGCAACATATGAGCTTCACAAGCTCAGAAAAGCTCTTGAAAGATTTCTAAAGAGACTAGAAAACAAAAAACTATAAAAATCTATCCAACCCAATATTTATATCTAAACGCAGATGGTGACAGATGATGGAAGTGTTTTACGCTGTTGTTGCTTCCTTATTGGCTTTGGGGTTTGCGGTGTATCTTGTACGAAAAATTCTTTCTCTTGATGCTGGTTCTCCGAAAATGAAAGAGATAGCATCCGCGATTCAACAAGGTGCGATGGCTTATCTTAAGAGACAATATAAAACAGTAGCCTTTTTCACTGTGATTATCTCTGTACTTTTAGGTTTGTTCATAAATCTTCCAACAGCTATAACCTTTGCTGCTGGTTCATTTTGTTCCGCTCTGGCTGGATATATAGGTATGAATATTTCTGTTCGGGCGAATGTAAGAACAGCGCAAGCCGCAAAGAATGGTCTTAAGGAAGCCTTGTCAGTTGCTGTTAACGGAGGAACGGTTACAGGGATGTTTGTTGCAGGTCTTGCATTGCTTGGTGTTGCAGTTTTCTATTGGATATATCAAGATCCTGTTCTTATAGTGGGTTTTGGTTTTGGTGGTAGCTTAGTGAGCCTTTTTGCAAGAGTTGGTGGAGGTATATACACTAAATCAGCTGATGTTGGTGCAGGTCTTGTTGGAAAGGTTGAAAAAGGAATTCCTGAAGATGATCCAAGAAATCCTGCCACTATAGCTGATAATGTTGGTG
>CAYPCO010000055.1:0-4317 GCA_964409265.1 uncultured archaeon
TATCACACATATACCCTGTTTGGAATCCCAAAGATTTCTTATAAATGCTATATCAGCTTTTGCTGCACTGCTCTCACCCATCCAGTTCAGAACAGAGTTCCACACAGCATTCTTCACTTCATTGAAATTTACCTTTTCATCTGAGATGATTTTAAAGAAAATATACCTTTTCTTGTTCCTCATACTCGGTGGTTTTTTCATGTTTATCTTTAACCTTTCGTGTTTTATATCAATAAAGCCTGCCAAGAGTCAAAGCTATCTCTATCGGCTGAAACATCTCACCATCTTCGATTTTGAACATAGAAACTGTTACGGGATTATTTATTCTGTTTGAAATTACAGGATAAACGTCTCCAGCCGCCCAGAGTATAAGAGCCTTGATAAGAACTTTCCTATCCTCAAGACTATTGTCTCCATCAGAAAGCCATATCGTCTTTCCTCTACCGAGCGCCTTGTTATTGACAACACATGCTGGTATGTTTGTTCCATATTGTCTCATTATAGCAAGTTTGGGGTCCAGAAAACTTTGAGATATCTTCTCACCGTTCAGGAAATTTGAGAAAAGATGAGGCTCTGTGAAATACTCTCCTGAGGAGTTTGGTATATGATAAAAATACTTTACTATGGGGTAAAACTCGTTCTCAGATGAGTCAGGAGTGAAATATATGTATCCTGAACCCACATTCAAAGACTCATTCCACACAACTCCAAGTATATCCCTATGAATCGAATCTATATCACTTTCATCAAGGTCTCTTATTTCCATAAATGAACCAGCATCAGAAAGATAGTTCATGAGCTGCGCCTGATAGGAAGTTAGATTATAATCCCAACTTACTATGACATCAGCATCATGTGGAAATATAGGCGATATTGGGTCTATCTTTCTCATATGAAACTCTATCTGATGTCCGTTAAGCTCAAAAGGAGACAATATACCATCGTTATCTTCGCTGTAATCTAATATATCAAACTCTTGATCATCACATATACAACCCACAGTTATATAAGGTTTGAACGTGTTCCTTATTTCGAGTGAGTAAAGGATATTTTCTGGAAGTAAGGAAGATATCTCGGAATCAACCTCAGTTGAATTAAACCAATCTATGCCTTTCTTATCAAGGGTAAACAATATATCGTTTCCCAAAAGCATGAGCTTTGTCCTTTGCCAGTCAAATTCAGGTAAAGAAATCGCCATAAACTGCACGGCTATAATGAATACCAAAATACCGGCTATAACTATCTCAACTATATGTAAAAATCCCTTCATCTTTTCCTTTTAGGTTTTTCAGACCTCTTTACCATCTTAAGTATTTTATCTTTATCCCTGTAATATTCAGATACTATCCTGCCGAATTCATGGATGTCTTTGACCTTGTTCTTAACCATCCATTTCAGAATGAGTTTTTTCTCCTCTAGATCCTTTTCTATATCTTCATCACTCATTCCTGAATAGAGCTTTATGTCATTCATAGCCCTGTACGACTTTGTTATCTGGGCTATTTTATCCTCAGAGCTTATCCATCTGAATATCGTGCTCAGCTCTATACTCATACTTTTTAAACCACTGGTTGGTATAAGTTCTGTAACCTCGAGAAGCCTTCTTATACCTCTTCTTCTATCTCTGTGAGCTACAACTATTAACTGAAGGCTTCCAAGCAAAGCTACAGGTATATCCAAAGGTGGGTTAACAAGCCTTCTGTATGTTTCATCTGCTGTGTTTGCGTGAAGTGTTGAATATACAGAATGTCCTGTATTTATTGCCTCAAAAAGAACCTGTGCCTCCTTGCTTCTTCTTATCTCACCAACTATTATCCTGTCTGGTCTCATTCTGAGGGCATTTATCATAAGCTGAAGCATTGTTACCTCTCCTAAACCTTCCGGATTGGGCGGTCTTGTTGTAAGCGGGACCCAGTGAAGAAATTTTGGTAACTGAATCTCCCTCGTGTCTTCTATGGATATTATTCTTTGGTTTGGTGGAATGAAACATGATAGAGCATTGAGAAGAGAGGTTTTACCCGAGGCCGTTCCACCAGCAACCACTATATTGAGTTCATATTGAATTGCGAGCCATAAAAATGCTGCTATATCCAGAGAAAGTGTATTCATCTCAATGAAATCGGTCACCGTCCAGGGCCTTCTTGCAAATTTTCTTATGGTTAGTGTATTACCCATGGAACTTATAGGGAAAAGTGTTGCATTGGCTCGGTCTCCAGTTGTGAGATAAGCATCCATTAATGGGTTTAAATTGGTTATTTGGGTTCCAACCTTCCTTCCAATAGCAGCTGCGTAATTGTATATTTGTGCTTCAGATTCCACATATATGTTTGTCTTAAGCCATCCATATCTGATATGATAAACCCAAACAGGCGACTTTGAGTTATTTATAACAATCTCTTCAAGGTTTCTATCCTGTAGAAGTATCTCTATGGTTCCTAAACCAAGTGACTGATGTATCAATATACCCACAAGAATCTTTCTTTTATCCTCCGGTAGTTTGGGAAGTTCCTCTGTAAGAAGCTCAAATGCTCTTTTACTGAAATCCTCTTTAAGCTTCTTTAACTCTTTTACATTCAATATCTCTTCCGGCTCTATCATTAATTCTGTTATAAGTTTCTCTCTTATCGAGTTAAGAACAGCTTGAGTCGGTTCTTCAATCTTAGGAAACTTTATCTGATAGATTGGAACGAATTCCGTTGGGTCTACAAGTATCTTTATGTCTGCAGGAACATTATCTACCACCAATCTGTACTGATCCATTATCTTCATTCTAACACCTGTAATTATTTTTTCTTACGGGATAAAATCTTTTCATGTTTCTTTTCCTTACGAGCCTTCATCTTTTTGGTAATCTTACGGATTCCTAACACCAAAACAGGTACTGCTATCAAGATTGCTAATATCAGATAGATTGGAGTAAGTGGGAGATTCAAGAAAGCAAGATTTGTGTTGATATTTTGAATGGCGAAATTTATCTGTGCACGAATGTTATACGTAAAGAGGTTGTTCACCAAATAGACGTAAGTGAAAAACACGCCTATCAATGAGACAAAAATCACACCCAAAACCTTTTTGTTCATTTTTGGTCTTGGATGCGTGGGTTTCTTTACCTCTCTCTCTTTGAAGGATTTATGTTCTTCTGGTTTGATATATGAAAGTACTGGCTCTCCTATGAGAGGATAGTGTATCTTTATCATCCCATTCTCTTCAAGTATTTCTGCCCACTCTATTATTTCCTCTTTAGTTGCATTAAGTTTTCTCGATGCAACAGATATCTTGATATTTCTTTTATCTTTTATTAGATCGAATAACCTATCTACATCTGTTTCTAGAACAGTAGAATCATCCCCTACATATGTTGGTTTGATTATAAACTTCTTTCCCATTACATCACCTATGGTGGTATCATCTCAAACGTAACCGTAAAATTACAGGAACCATCCGAAAGACATCTGGTCGCACTTGCCATCATATTCTCACATTCGGATATACTCGTTTCATTGGAAAAGAGCAAACTTCCATTATAATAAATATTGCAGACGTAATCTATATTGTTTATCGTTCCCCACGCTGTTGTGTTTATAACTATGTAAGTATAGACAGTTTCATTTTCAAGTTCTGTTACGTTTATCCTTAGGCAATCCGGTGATGACTGACAAGGTCTGCATTTCTCATGTTCCTGATCGCATGTCGGCGTATAACCATCACAACCGTTATTATAAAGAGTAATCCTGCCTTCAGGAACACTCTGAACTATCTCATAATCACAAGGAGTAGCATTACACCACCATCCAACACATGTCTCATTTTCTGACTGATTCGGTGGCAATGTCTTTCCTTTATTGAGATCAATGGTTAGTTGAATCTTTTCATCGTTTTCCGTAACAAAAGTTACATTTAAACACAACTCACCACACTCAGGATAAGGTATAACTTCTGTTATGTTTTTAACATCGGGATAAATCTCTCTTACTATCTCATACACTTTTCCTTTGTCAAACGCCTCTGGTTTTTGATAACTCATCCCCACGAGAAATACAGCAGATAGGATCAGAATTAGAGGAATAATAAACCATTTTTTCATCTAACCACCTTCTATAAGCTCAGTAAGGTTATACTTACTACCATGTGTAGCATCTATCCTAAACCATTCGGGTAAACCCCTGACAGAGTATCCAATATAGTTTTCGTCTGAGAAGTATAAATAATCGATAGAGATCTGATTCGTTTTCACAGGTATACCTAACTCTTCCAATTCAGGTAAATTGATAAATGATTCTATCCCTTGTTGTGATGAGGAGAGATTCCCTTCAAGCC
>CAYPCO010000056.1:0-4309 GCA_964409265.1 uncultured archaeon
ACTTTGTATCTCAGATGCTTACCTGCTAATGGATGATTGAAATCCACCCGAACCCTGCCTCCAGAGACCGATTGAACTTTTGCCTGAAGGCCATCAATGGTTATAAACATGCCTGGAACAGGATCTATCTTTTCCTTTTTGAACTCCATGAGAGATATCACCTTTACCAGCTTCGAATTTCTCTCACCAAATGCTTTTTTTGGCTCTACAACAAATTCCTTTTCTTCGCCTGGTTTCATATTCTTCAATTGCTCCTCAACACCAGGAATTATCATATTTGCCCCTATTATAACCAAAACAGGACCATATTTTTGTTTGGGATTATATATTCCCTCCTTCTTTGCAACCTCCTCAGAAGTAAGATCGAATATCTCGTTTGTTCCTTCTACCCTGCCTATGTAATCAATCTCAACAAAACTCCCTTCCTTTATCATATCTTAATTTCTTGAACATTCATGTTTAAATTGTTTCATATCCTTGCCCGAAGCATAAAAGAAATGAAAGAAACTAAAATTTTTAATAACATCTTGAAAATTTTCAATAATGGTTAAAGCAATATGTCTATTCTCTGGTGGACTCGATAGCATACTTGCTGTGAAGCTGATGCAGGAACAAGACATAGAAGTGGTTGGAGTTTTTTTCGATTCACCATTCTACCCGAGGATTGATGTGAAAGATATTGCAAAAAAGTTAGGAATCAGACTTAAGATTGTCAAGATAGGTAACGACTACTTCAAGATTCTGAGAAAACCAAAACACGGATATGGAAAATACATGAATCCTTGTATAGATTGCAGAATCTATATGTTGAAGAAGGCTTGGAGTGTAGGCAAGAAACTTGGAGCATCTTTTATAGTGACAGGCGAGGTTGTTGGAGAAAGACCTATGTCACAAAGTCTCAAAACCTTAAGGATCATAGATAAAAAATCCAAACTTGAAGGTTTGATATTAAGACCTTTATCAGCGAAACTTTTTCCAGAGACCATCCCTGAGAAAAAAGGCATGGTTGAAAGAGAAAAACTTCTCAACATAAAGGGAAGGTCAAGAAAAAAACAGTTAGAGCTTGCAAAGAAGTTTGGTATAAACTATTACCCTTCTCCTTCTGGAGGCTGTTTGTTAACAGATAAAGAATATGCCAAAAAAGTCGAGGACCTTTTAGAACACAAGAAAAGACTCGATATGAGAGACTTTGAACTTCTGAGATATGGTAGACATTTTCGTGCAGGTAAGAACAAAATAATAGTTGGTAGGAATAAAGAAGAGAATAAAAAACTTCTAGAACTGAAAAGAAAAACAGATTACATCTTCGAAGTTGTGGATGCACCAGGACCAGTAACTATCCTTCAGGGACCTAAAACAAAAGATGCTATAAAACTTGCAGCATCTATAACAGCAAGATATTCTGATGCTACTAGAAAAAACGTGGTTGTCAAATATGGCAAGAAAAAACCCATCAGGAAAATTAACGTTTCACAATGTGAAACGAATATTCTCAACAAACTGAGATTGTGATTCTTCATAACGAATAAAACGGTCAAGATGTAAAAAATACAAATACAGAATGTCTTTTGGCAACAGCTTTCTCGAAACAAATTTTTATGGAATTAAAAACAAATGACAAGTGATTGAATGGAGTGATAGAAGTATCTGAAGCTATGAAAAGAGAACTGGATGAAGAGCTTTGGAGTTATTTATAATCATTCAACTATTTCTGCATTGTCTATCGTACCGTCACCGTCAAGGTCTTGACCTCTTATAACTCTTGCTATTATGTTTTTATCGAATTTGTTTCCTTGAAGGGTTTTTTCAGGATTTTTTATTAAGCTTATAACAGTCGCTCTCGTTCCCTGAAATCTTTTACCAGCAAGTACAAGGATTTTAGAATCAGGGTTCCATGGATTCTCTGTAATGGCAATCATCCCATACTCGTCGTCTTGATACGATCTACCAGAAATCTTTGAAACTATTCTTCTATCTCCGTTCACATCGATATAAACAGGTAAAGAATCGTTAATCTTCTGTGTTATCATATTAGCAACAGGACCACCAACAAGTATAAGATTCCCTTTCAGATCGTTCTCTCTTACCTCTGTATCAAGTCTATAGTTAGGGATATCTCTACCGCTTGTAAACGCGCCCAGAAACAGAGCCAGGTCTATTGCACAGGATGAATCTGATGCTCTTGCATTCCAAGGACCATGAGGATCTGGAGATCCAACAATTATCCTGGCTTTAAGTCTACCTTTGCTTATGAAAGGTTTCATATATTCAGCAAACACAGGCGAAGGTATCTCTATCTCTTCTTCTTGAAGATTATCAACAACAAAACCAAAGGCTGGATTTTTTATCTGATAAAATCTTGCAACAGTCCCTTTTCTTTGCTCCTTCCTGACCTCTTTGAGAAAGCCGGCCTTCTTAAATTTATTAAGGTAATAATAGATCTTTTGTTCGTGTATCCGGAGTTTTTTTGCAACATCTATAGGACATGCTGGATTTGAAAACTCCTGAAATATCCTCCATCCTAATGGGTTAGAGAGTATTCCTAAGCTCTTTGGGTTGTTAAGTAGTTTTATAGGAACCACTGTTGTTTTCTCTCCTGTCTTAAGAAGGAAATACCTTGTCATAATTATCAACAATTCTTTCTTAATATTATAAATAAATTATTAATAAAGTTTATAAAAATTTACGTGTAACAAATGGACTACTGATATTGATTTCTCAATAAAGTGTTTATATAGTCATAACTACAATATACCTTATGTGTGGTATAACAGGTTATATAGGACCTAAAGATGCTTTTCACGTAATTCTGGATTCTCTTAAAAAACTCGAATATAGAGGATACGATTCCTATGGATTTGCAACTCTTCATGAAAAAAGGATACATATCTACAAGGATGTTGGAAAGATAAGTAATGTGAATTCTGGTTATCTGCCTGGAAATATAGGTATTGGACATTCAAGATGGGCTACCCATGGTAGTGTGACCAAAGAGAATGCACATCCACATCTGGATTGTCATGGCCGTGTAGCAGTTGTACATAATGGAATTATAGAAAACTATCAAGAATTAAGAGATGAACTTACAAGAAAAGGTCACATATTCAGATCAGAAACGGACACGGAGGTTATTCCACATCTAATTGAAGAGAATCTTAACCTCGGCTTTGTAGAAGCGGTCAAAGAGGCTGTGAAAAAACTGAAAGGGAGATATGCTATAATAGCTCTTAGTCCCGAACATCGTGGTATGATAGCTGTAAGAAAAGGCTCACCTCTTATTCTGGGTGTTAAAGATGGGGAGTGTTATGTAGCGTCTGATATTCCCGCATTTTTAGATCATACAAATAATGTTATGTATCTGGATGACAACGAGATGGTTATTGTTACACAGAATGATCTGAAATTCTACAATGTTATAACCTGGGAAGAGGTCAAGAAGAGGATAGTTACAATAGAATGGAGTGCTGAACAAGCAAAAAAGGGAGAATATGCTCACTACATGATAAAGGAAATAATGGAGCAGAAAGATACTCTCAGAAGAGCGATAAATCAGGATGATAACGAAATAGAGAAGATAGCAAAGAGTATAGCCGAAGCGTGTGGTACATTTTTTACTGGGTGTGGAACAGCAGGAAAAGTTGCATTTACCGCTGAGTATGCATTCTCTAAGATTGCGAAAAAACATGTAAATTATATAGTCGCATCAGAATTCCCTAATTATCATCATTTCTTAACTAATGAAACACTCTTGATAGCAATTTCCCAAAGCGGTGAAACAGCTGATGTTATAGAGGCTATAGAAACCGCAAAGGAGAAAGGTGTAAAAATAATATCTATAGTTAATGTTGTAGGCTCTACCATAGCAAGAATGTCTGATCATGTGTTTTATATCAACGCTGGACCTGAAAAGGCAGTTGCATCAACCAAAGCAACAACTGCACAGCTCGCTGTTATATATCTTCTGGCATATGCTTCTGCCGGTAAGCTTCAGGAAGGAAAGAAAAATCTTATGGATCTTGCATCAAAGGTAAACGATATGCTTAACCCAAGATATGAAGAAAGAATTAAAAAGCTTGCAGAAATGATACATGCTCAACCAAACATATACATAATAGGAAGATCTATAAATTATCCAATGGCTTTAGAGTCTGCTATAAAGATTCAAGAAGTCAGTTATATTCATGCAGAAGGTTTTGCAGGTGGTGAGTTAAAACACGGACCTATAGCATTAATAGAAAAAAACACACCATGTATAGCTTTAGTTGCCAATGACGAGGTAAAGGATGATGTAATAAGCAATGCTATTGAA
>CAYPCO010000057.1:0-4250 GCA_964409265.1 uncultured archaeon
TGGTGTTAGCTCTTTTATACCATTCATATAAGGCCAAAGAACCTTTGGTATCTTTACACTACCATCCTCTTGTTGAAACTGCTCAAGAATTGCAACCATGGTTCTACTTGTTGCAAGTGCTGTGTTATTAAGTGTATGAACATAGCCTACAGGTGGTTTTCCTTCACCTTCTCTGTATCTTATGTTAAGTCTTCTTGCTTGATAGTCCGTACAGTTGGAATTGGAACCAGATTCCCTGTAAACACCATCAGCCATCCAAACCTCTATATCATATTTTTTTGCAGCAATGGTTCCTATATCGCCTGTACATACGTTAACAACCCTGTATGCAAGACCCAGCTTCTGATAGAGCTCTTCTGAGTTTTTTTGAAGCTCTTCGTGAAGTTCCCAGCTTTGTTCTGGTAAAGAAAATATAAACTGTTCAACCTTGTTGAATTGATGGGTTCTGAACAAGCCTTTCGTGTACTTACCATGAGAACCAACCTCTTTCCTAAAGCAAGGTGAAACACCAACAAGCTTTATAGGAAGTTCTTGAGCGTTTAAGACCTCATCCATGTACATCGCAGCCATTGGGTGTTCAGCTGTTGCTATAAGATAAAGATCTTCACCTTCTATCTTGTACATCACATTCTCGAAATCGCTAAGGTCTGTAACTCCCTCATAAGGTTTTCTTTTTATCATGAAAGGGGGTTCTATAAGTGTGTAACCTTTTTTGACCAAAAAATCTATGGCGAATCTCTGTATTGCCAAATCTAGCATGACGAGTTCCTTCTTAAGATAGAAAAAACCATGACCAGAAACCTTTGCTCCTCTCTCAGTATCGATGAGTCCTAAATTAAGTGCAATCTCGAGATGGTTTTTTGGTTGGAATCCAAATCTTGGCGGCTCGCCCCATCTTCTTATTTCAACATTTTCTGTATCATCCTTTCCCAGAGGCACGGTGTCGTGTAGAAGATTGGGTATCCTCATCAAATACCACATCATCTTCTCTCTGTATTCCCGATTTAACTCTTCGAATTCCTTTATCTTGTCTGGTATCTCACTGGCTCTCTTTAGAAGGTCTGATATATCTTTGCCTTGTCTTTTAAACTCAGATATCTTCCTGTTGATTTCGTTCCTTTCTCTTCTAAGAGATTCGATTCTTTGGAGGTTATGCCTCCATTTTTTGTCATATTTGATGACCTCATCAAGATACTTCAGAATCTCAGGATCGTGTCTTCTCTCAAGATTCTTTCTAACAAAATCTGGCTTCTCTCTAATGAGTTTTATATCGATCATAACTTAGAAATTATTTGGTAAAATTAAAATAAATTTAGCGGATTTCCTTTCTTTCGAATCTCATCATGCTGAATAGTAAGGATGTCAAGGATATACCTAATAAGTTGTGAGTGATATGAGATGGTGAATACAAACCTTGAGGAAAATAGAAAGAAAAGATAAACAGAACGAAATATTTCTTCATATTTTTGATTCTCTAACTAAAAATATATTTTGAAATATAGAAACGTATTTAAATTTCTGTAACCAATTTATTGAAGGGTTTTTCTGAAAGAGGCAAAAATATATATTGGAGTTAGATACAAACCAGATGTTGTTCCTCATCCAGATATTGGTCTTCATTTTCCACCTTTGGTCGGACAAGAAGAGATTTCAAGAATTATTGAGGAATATAAGCTTGACAACGGTGCTGATTTTAGCGATATTAGAAAGCTTATTGAGAGATATGATCTTAGAAACGCAGGACTTGGTATCGGTGAAGAAGAGGAAGTGATAGTTAGAATTGAATACAATGGTGTTAGGATAAACAGGAAGTATAACTTCTTGACTGGTGAGATAACCGATCTTTGAATTTTTATAAAACCTCTGTCAATTTTTTGTTTATGGAAGATAAGATTCGTTCCCCTATACTTGTATTACTTGGTCATGTCGATCATGGTAAAACAACCCTTCTGGACAAAATAAGAGGAACTGCTATTGCAAAAGCGGAACCAGGCGCAATAACTCAACATATATCTGCAAGTTATGTTCCTGTTGAGGTGATCGAAAAATACTGCGGTCCTATGCTCGAAAGGATGAATATAAAGCTAAGCATACCAGGACTCCTCTGGATAGACTCCCCTGGACACGAAGCATTTACGACCCTGAGAAAAAGAGGTGGTGCTATAGCAGATCTCGCTGTTCTTGTGGTCGATGCAAATGAGGGTTTCAAACCACAGACATATGAATCCTTAAATTTTCTAAAACAGTTCAAAACACCGTTTGTGGTTGCACTTACGAAGATAGACAAGCTTACTGGATGGATAAGACACGATAACTTCTGTTTTACAGATACTTTGCAAAACCAACCCGATAGAACAATCTATGAGCTTGAAGAAAAGCTCTACAGGGTAGTTGGTCAGCTCTCAGAACAGGGATTTAAAGCAGAAAGATTCGACAGAGTTAAGGACTTTTCAAGAGAGGTTTGTATAGTTCCTGTTTCTGGTATTACAGGAGAAGGAATACCAGATTTGCTCATGGTGGTTAGCGGAATCGCTCAGAAATTTCTCACGGAGAGGCTCAAAATGAAGTCTGATATTGG
Source organism: uncultured archaeon (assembly GCA_964409265.1). GTDB lineage: Archaea > Aenigmatarchaeota > Aenigmatarchaeia > QMZP01 > QMZP01 > CAYPCO01. Next base: position 2,579 of record CAYPCO010000057.1, read on the forward strand.
TAAGGGAACTGTCCTTGAGGTTGAAGAGTTTAAAGGTCTCGGTGTGACCATCGATGTTATACTTTATGATGGTGAGATAAAGAAAGGTGATTATCTCGTTATTGGTTCTTCAGATGGCGTCATAAACACGAGGGTAAAGAGCATTCTCGTACCCGAGCCTTTAAAGGATATGAGAATGGAGAAAAAATTTCGCATGGTTGATTTTGCAAGGGCAGCTGCAGGTGTAAAGATAGCTGCACCTGGTTTAGAAAAAGTTATTGCTGGTTTGCCATTGAGGGCAGTTCGAGATAAAAAAGATGTTGAGAAGGTGGAGAAAGAAGTGATGGAAGAAGTTGAGGAAGTTGAAATAGAGACGGATAAAGAAGGTGTTCTTATTAAGGCAGATACCTTAGGAAGTCTCGAAGCCCTTATAAAGACTTTAAAGGACATGGGCATATCTATAAGAAAAGCCAAGGTTGGTGATGTGACAAAATCTGACATTCTAGAGTTCAAAGCGATGAAAGAGCCCGTAATATTCGCTTTCTGTGTGAGATGTCCAGAAGAGGTAAAAAAGCTTGCAGAAGATAATCGGGTCAAAATATTCGTATCCAATGTTATATACAAACTTGTTGAAGATTATCAAAAATGGGTTGATGAAAGGAAGAGGAGAGAAGAGGAAGAAGCTCTTCGATCTGTGTCAAGACCAGGCAGGATAAGAGTTCTGCCAGGATATGTTTTCAGACAGTGTAAACCAGCGGTCTTTGGTGTTGAGGTCTTAAAGGGTATTATAAAGCCTGGAGTATCTCTTAAGTTGAGGAAAAAGATAGCCGAGATAAAGGAGATTCAATCTGGTGGTGAAAACATAAGCGAAGCCAAGGCTGGTGAGAAGGTTGCGATATCAATGGAAGATGTGACCGTCGGGAGAGATCTATATGAAGGTGACACTATAGATGTTTATCTAAGGGATGAAGATATTGCAACTCTGAAAAAACTTAAACATAAACTAACTGAGACTGAAAAGGAACTGCTGGATGAAATCCTTGGTGAAGGAAATGGTTAATCTTTGGTATATCATAACACTCTTGGGAGAGCCGTTGTATTGCTCTATAGGTCTAACTGTCTCACTTTTGCTTTACCTTATGGCCAGATTTTTAGGAAAACGGTCTGATTTTATAAAAAGATTTTTCATACTCGCGATACCCGCTCTTACCGTGTCTCTTCTTACAATCTTCTTAATAAAGACTGTGTATTTTATTCCAAGACCATGTACACCTTGTATCGACGTTCTAAACGATTGTAATCCTTACTGTGAAGATGATTCATCATTTCCTTCAGGGCACACGGCGACCGGTTTTGCTATATTCACATCTTTATGGTTTGTCAGAAAAAGCAAAAAACACCTGCCCTTGTTTTTCTTCCCTGTCGCTATAGCTCTATCAAGACTTGCTTTGGGTGTTCATACACCTGTAGATGTTATAGTCGGTGGTGTTATAGGCTTTGCTTCTGCTGTTGTAATGGACAGGTTACTGTAATCTATATACAGGAACTCTTTCTTCGTCGCCTAAGGGAATGAAGGTTTCTCCTTCAGGGCTCATTTTTAGTATACCGTCCCCCCACTGATAGAATCTTTCTCCTTCTCTGTCACCAAGAGCTACTGGATATCCCTTTTCAACTGCATCGGTGAGTTTTTCTA
>CAYPCO010000058.1:0-4182 GCA_964409265.1 uncultured archaeon
CACCACCACAAGTTCTACAATGGAATCCTGGATCTATCACACCCATTCTTGGATCCATTACACCTCCTTCTACAGGATACCCATCCGCGTCATATAGTTCAGAAGTTACAACCCTAACTCTGGCTATGTTTTTTATCTCCTCTGGTGAAAGTATTCTGAAATCTATAGAGCCTATCTTATACAGCGACATTATAACTCCTCCGGATTCATTTTAGGATAGATACACATAGATTTGAGTTCATCGGTCATGAGCTTAAATGCATATGATATGTTAACCCACACAACCTCAGAGTCTTTACACACTGGACAGTAAGATTTGTTCTTTATAACATCATGAATCGCAACTAAACCGCAATTTGTACATATAGGTATTCTTGTTGTATCTGAATCAAACCTTTCTTTCAAGGTAAGAGCTGCACCGTGACCAACAAGACATTGCTGCTCCATTTCTCCAATTCTCAGACCACCCCTCTTTGATCTCCCTTCAGTTGGTTGTTTGGTCAAAAGTGTAACAGGACCTCTTGATCTTGCATGAATCTTATTCGCAACCATATGATCAAGTTTCATATAATAGGTTATTCCTGTAAATATCAAAACTTCGTACATCTTTCCTGTTCTACCATCATACAATACCTGTTTACCATCGTCTCTGAATCCTAACTTGGTCATCATCTTTCTTATTTCGGACTCCTTCATATGAGTAAAGGCAGAAGCATCTATTTTCTTACCAGCACATGCACCAAACTTTCCAGCAAGGATCTCTAAAAGATGTCCTATAGTCATTCTTGATGGAATTGCATGTGGGTTAAATATGATGTCAGGAATCACACCATCCGCAGTAAACGGCATATCCTCCTGAGGAACAACAAGGCTTATGACACCTTTTTGACCATGTCTTGAAGCGAATTTATCACCAAGCTCTGGGATTCTTTCATCCCTTACAACAACCTTAATAAGCTGATTTCCATCCAGGGTCTCTGTGATTATAACTCTATCAACAACACCCTTTTCGCCATGTCTTATGGATACAGATGTCTCTCTTCTATTTTCTATATCACTAATGAACTCCTCACCAGATAAGAATCTTAATGGAGATATCTTACCTATAAGAACAGCATCAGATGAAACCTCTGTTTCAGGATTTATTATTCCATCTTCTGCAAGATGTTTGTATTCTTCTTCTCCTCTGTAACCTTTTATAGATGGGTCTGGTACGGTTATCTCGTCTTCTTGACCTCCCCAATACCTCTTCTTAACAGTTTCATAAGTTCTGAAATAGAAAGACCTGAAAAGACCTCTTTCTATAGATGATCTGTTCATTACGATAGCATCGTTTAAATTATAACCATCATAGCACATTATTGCTATCACTATATTCTGCCCTTCAGGATAGTTTTCAATTATACTGCTTGTAGAAGTGGTTACAAGTGGTGTCTGAGGATAGTTAAGAATGTTAAATTTTGTGTCCACTCTTACATGGAAGTTGTTAGCCATTAGACCAATAGCTTGACCAACCATTTTAGCTCCATAATTAACCCTGTCTCCTCTGTTATATTCAGGATATGGTATAAGTGATGCAGATATACCCAACATGGAAATAGGATCTATCTCAAGATGCGTGTGCTCTTTTGTTACATCTTCTGGTCTCAGAGCGATATAACAATTCTCTTCCTCTTCTGTGTCTATATATTCTATAATTCCACGGTTAACCAAATCTTCCCATGTTATCTTGCCTTCCTTAAGATCTTTGAGATGCTGTTTCGTAAGTTTTGGTTTACCATTCTCAACTATTATAAGAGGTCTTCTTACCCTTCCGTGAGTGGTATTTATTCTAACCTCCCCAAACTCTTCATAATAGACGATGTTAAGTTGTTTAGGAAGCAGATTTGTCCTTCTCTTTTTTCTTATCTCTTCTACGAAATTCTTAGGATTGCTTATTTCACCTATAAATTTCCCGTTAAGATACACATCAGCCTTTACATTTTCTTGTTTCATACTTCCTTCAGATTAAGCATCTTTAAAAGCTCTTCATCTGTAGTTTTTATACCTGGGGTTATCTCAGCGAGCAAGGCAAGATGCTTTCTCAAACCTATGGATGAACCTTCAGGTGTCTCTGCTGGACAAAGCCTTCCAAACTCTGTTGGATGAATCTGTCTTGCTTTGAAATGCTCTTGAGTTGTAGTCAAAGGTGAAACTATGGACCTTAAGTGAGAAATTGTTTTGACATAAGAGCTTCTGTCAAGTCTTTGTGAAACACCTGTCCTCCCACCTATCCAATTACCTGTTGCAAGACTTGAAAGTATCTGCTTTGTAACGGCGTTTGCTTCTATTATACCCTGAACGGATAGATGTTTACCTCTTTTAACAAGCTTTTGATAATTATATGTGGTCTTTGCTATTAAACCCCATCTACCAAGAAGGATCGATCTGAAAAGCTGTCCTAAAAGTTCACCAGACATTAGAAGTCTCTTATTGCCATAATGGTCTATATCATCAGGTGGTATCATATTAAGCGAAAGCATTATTATCTTCCTGATTATTTTTGCAAGCATAAACGCCTTCTCTTTTCTTGAGGATGAATCTTGACCTATGTGTGGAAGTAGATATCTGTCAAGAATCTGATTGACTCTTTCCTTTCTATATTCTTCACTTATTTTAAGCTTTCTGCCTATATAGTCAATCGCTTCTTCAGAATTGGCTATATCGACTTGATAGAGATTTATATAAAGCTCGTTCAATATTCTATCGTCATGGGATATGGCAAAGCATATCTCCTTGTCTGTCTCTAGTCCAAGGGCTTTCAAAAGAACAACTATGGGGAGTCTTCTCAGATTAGCAATCGATATGGTTATTTCACCGTCAGGTTTTCTCTCTATCAAGTGTCTTTGTTTGAAACCAGATTTTTCCGAGTTTATTCTTACCGTTATGATATCATCCTCTCTTTCGAATATAGGTTTGTTGGAAACTATCTCCTCTATAAGAACCAATACTCTTTCCGTTCCATTTATTATGAAATATCCTCCAGGGTCGTCTGGATCCTCGCCCATTTCTATTAATTCCTCACGTGAAAGACCATGGGTTACACAGAGTTTTGATCTTACCATAACTGGAAGATCACCTATATGAACAATCTCTGATTTGTCCTGAACACCATTGATTATAGGCGTTATTTCAACAAATATAGGAGCAGAATATGTAAGATTTCTTATTCTTGCTTCGTTAGGTGTAATTGTTCTGGTCGCACCATCTGCCTCTTTTATGTTTGGTTTTCCTATTCTTACCTTGCCGAATTTGAGTTTGAAGTCTCCAGCATCACCACCAAAAGAAATGGTTCCTATTTCGTTTATGATCTCTTGCATTCCATAATCTACAAAAGCGTTAAATGAATCTATCTGAAACTTCACCCAACCCCTTTCTCTTTCAAACAGATTAATTAAAGGTGTGAATACCATGACCCCAACCCGTTATATTCGAAATGGTGAGCATTATTTTTTCTGAACAACTATTCTGTAATATATAGCTTCACCCGCAACAGGAGATTTTCTTGTTATCTTTAACACATCCCCAGGCTTTGCACCAATTTTTTTTACAACAGGATCGGTATCGAGAATTTTTGGTAGATGCTTTTCTTCTATATTGAACTTCTTGAGTAATTCCTCTTTCTCTTCCTCACTAATTATTTCGTGCTTTGGTACAAGCACGTGTTCCAGTATATTTACCTTAATTTTTATCACCCTTTGAATATGGATAATTTTATGTCAACTCCAATAAATATTTTAGTTTGTTGTTATTTTCATCCGCTTTACGAGACCTGTTTCCACAAGATTCTTCTTTAAGTGACTCATATTTCCGTTGCATTTTGATATATCGACTATGAATTCTATTTCTGATTGACCTTTTTCCAATAGCCTTGCCTTGGACATGAGGATTTCTATATTGTTCGAAGATAGCTCCTTGGTTATTTTTGCAAGAGCCTTTGGGAGATCGGTAACAATGAATCTGATTTTTGCGTTCTTTCCTTTAAGCAACGGAAGAATCTTCAGCTCACAATTTTCTTTATCGGGGATAAGCATTATCTTTGTTCCTTCGTTTGCTTCTAGAAACCTTCTTATGTGGGCAGGGATTAATATCCTCCCTTTTGAATCAACTGTTACTATGTTTATATCCTTCATATAATGTCCC
>CAYPCO010000059.1:0-4091 GCA_964409265.1 uncultured archaeon
ATAGGTTGTATGTATCCTTTCTAAAAGATTTCTGATTTTAGCTTTCAATTCATCAGCCTCCGAAGAATCTATCGATAAACAACCTAACATCTCAGGAAGATACATATCAGAGAATTTTGAACCCATAAAAGATGCGAGTTCTGTCCCCCTGTCGTCAAATTCTGTAATAACTTCGATGTTTTTCCTTATCTGGAAAATAAGATTGATATGAAAAACCGATACAGTTATGAACGCCATACCAACGATGATAAGAGCTATAACTGCAAGAAAAAACAAACTCGCCTGACCTTTCATAAACATCGTTACCACCATATATCTCTCCAAATATTCGTACCCGTTTCTACTGTAAGTTTACCGGGGTGTATATCTCCAGAGGGGTGTTTTATATTCACGTATATCTCGTGCTTTTCTTCTGAAAGAGAAGAACCTTCAAAGAACCATTCCTTATCTGTGAGTATATCACATACCTTCACGGATGCAATACTGCTAAAATCATAGGAGGAACATATATCCCGGATGTCCTTCCCTTGGTTATTTTTCAAGAATTCTAAATCAATATAATCATTACCTCCTGTTAAACATCTCTCCACTAAATACGTAAGTGCGAGCTTGTTTATAACAGCCTCGGTGGTCTTATCTACCACTGCAGCCTTACCTAGATTTGCAACAAGATACATCCTTACACCTATCACAGTCGCAACAAATATCATGGTTGCAATTGCAACGTATAGCAACTTGTAAATACCACTCATACTTCCCTTATCTCCACAGGTTCATCAGGATCTGTTTTAATCAAAGATATCAATGCAACATTTTCTAGTTTTACTGGCTTGACTTTACCTACAATTTCTATATCACCACTGCTAAACTTATCATGTGAAACCTTGAGAAAACACAAATTATTCGTATCACATCTGGTCTCTATATCCCATACTGCGTCTAGTTTTTTCGTAATACTGCCTCTATCAACAACAGTCAGAGAGTTGATTGCAACTGCCAGAGATTTTGCAAGAATTCTGGCCTGAACATCACCATATGTCTCATAAACAGGTTTCGCCACCTCGCTTACCAAAAATACCAAGACTGCCATAACAACTATGATAACAAAAACTGTCTGAAGAGTCAAAGAGATTTCTCCTCGCATTTTTCACCCTCTCTCAAATGCCTTATAACCACATCATAATATTTGTTGTCATCAGTTACCTTAAGTTCAACACAATATTTCACTGTCTCACCAGATTTTGATCTAAGAATCCTTTCATCAAGATTAGCAGGATGTCTTATGGGTTTACTCAGAGAGACACACAAAGGTTTTATGCCGCCTAGTTTTTCTTTCCATGTTTTTTCTATAAGATCTTTGGTCTTACCTATAGCAACAGCCACGTCTGTAAACGGATTCCAAGACCATTCTCTTTTCTCACCGAATTGAGGAACAGCTATTATAAACGATTCCTTTTCGACATCACAATTAACAAATTTGCTGAAATCTTTCCACACATGCTCTTCGAAATCGAAAAGTTCTTCCTTTCTGAGAAATGCTATCTCTATAAGGCAATCACCAACCTCTATTACTTGAGGTTTGTTTATGATCTTTATGTCCGTTGAAAGGGCATTAATCTTGCTAACAGTTGATGCCCAACACGGACTGAACATACCGTATCTAAAATAAGGAGCATACCTGTAATATACTATCCCCAGAACTACCAGAAGAAAGATAAGAGAAGCCATTATTACTATTGAAAGACGTATTGATCCTTTCCTCATAAAATATTATTTGGTCTCTGTCCTATAATTATGTTATTGTATTAATCCATTGTCATGAACCCATCAAGCCCTTTAACCAGCTTGTAAAACCCTGAATGAGCGTTTTAGACTCACTTCCCCAACTAGTAGCAAGTGTTATTATAATTAAAGCCACTATGATAACCACGACAACCGCCATCAAGACTCTTATAGTTACCTCCATCAACAACCACCTAGACCTATCCAGTTAAGGAACTTATTGACATAAGGTATATTTTGAAGCCATACCACGCCATGACATGGCCAAGGAGAAACACCAAAAGATTTGCCCAACCACATAGTGTAGCAGAAGTTCGCATGTTCTTTGTCGTCATAGTTGCTCATATCAACATCAACCTTTATACAATCAACATCACCTTCTTCTTTTTTAAACCAGCTTAAAGGTCTCTTATACCATGGTTTTTCATCGCACTTACTTCTCCATACTTTTAGATCAGCTGCACACGGACTCGCCAAATAAAACGTTGGGTTTGGGCCTGCTCTGTCAAGCTCTACTCTTGCTATATGAGCTTTTTCAAGGCCTGTTAGCTTTATACCATCGGCATCTTTCTGCCCTTCAAGTTTGAAGAAGAGTGTATATTCACCTTTATTCTCATCCAGATACTTCTGCCCTGCAAGCTCATCTATTGATTGCATGGTTTCTCCAACGGTTTGGTCTATCAGGTAGTATTTTGGTGTGAGCATTATAACTCTTTCCGATTTGCTAGGTGTTATAAACTGTTTCATGGCATCAATCTCTTCTTTTGTCAAAGGAACTATTTTCCCTTTCTCCACCATATCACCAAGGACTTTCTCTATTTCACTAACACTCATTTGATCAACAGGAAGGTTTTTAAGACCATCATCTAAGGCTTTCTTTTCGGCTTCAGATAAAAACATACCAATTGTTTTTCCTTTTTCAAGTTCGCGTGCTATGTATTCTGCTGCTTCTTTTGTGATTACACCTTTCTCATATGCTTTCTTTAACCATATCTTGCTTAAATGGTTAGAAAGAGTAACAAACCTTTCATTTCTTGCAGCAGCTTCCATAAGCTTGAGAGAATAGTAGACGGTTTTTTCTTTGCCTTTTTCTATGAGACCAGCTATGCCACCAACCTCTTTAGCACCCTGTGGTAGTTCCTCTTCTATACCTTTTACGAATATTTTAATCTCTGATCCCTCGGATGTTGTGATTCTAAGAGTGCGCTTGCCAAATCTTTCAAGACCCTCCTTCATAACCTCTTCCACAAACTCTTTTGCAGCTTCTTTCTCTACCATTTTAAGAGCAGTCGCCTTTACCCAAATCTTTTCACCGAGATTCATAACAACCTTGCCTATATTAAGGATCTTACTCCCGCCTAATATCACGGGTTTAAAGATCTTTGCAACAGGTTTTAGAACAAATTTAGCCGGCTCGAATATCCATTTACCAGGTAATAATGTAAGAACAAGGTTCACAGCCGCCCAGGCTGTCCAAGACTCGTCTTCACCTTCTGGAAATTCTTGATAATAGACTATGTATTTTGGATCACCGTAACTCGGGAGCCATTTACTCGTTTTGGATACCTCCTGCATAAGTCTAAAATTCTTAACCGTGCACGAGAGGGATGATGCGACACATTTATCACCTTTTCTTTCCGTTCCGTATGGACAGCTTTTGCACTCCCAATATTTCTGTTTTCCTTTAAGATTGTCACATTCCATATCAAATACGATCCCTCTTTCACACAGCTCTTCAAGATCGGCTGTTTTTTCTTCACAATCGAAGTAGTTAGCACCCGATGGTTCATACGCAAGCTCGCTCTCGCTTAGATACCATATCCCTGGTTCTATGATTTTGTCATTATCATTGCATGTAACAACAACATCATAATTTCCTGACCTATAATCGATCATAGACCTGTCTTTGCTTGGGTCACCTGTTTTTATCTTCACAGGGCTGAAATAGCATGGTTCATCCCTACAAGGGCAGTTATCAGGATCAGCTACGCAATTCAAGGCAGTTTCCAAGGCTATCACAGAGTTTGCAGATATCCTTAGGTCGTCTCTTATTATTGATGCAGATGACTGGTTGAAAAACGACAGGATAGAGTCACGAACACCAGCAAGAGACCCTGATGTTGATAGAAAAACAGCGACTAATACAACACCTATACACAGAGCAACTATTATATACATAGTCTCTGTTGTAGGTATAGATAGAGCTCCTTTCATCGGATCAACCCGGATTGAAAAGATTTTGAATGAAAGATGAACCTGCTGAGATCACAGAAATCACAACAAGCGATATTACAAGTAGTGCTACAAGC
>CAYPCO010000060.1:0-4080 GCA_964409265.1 uncultured archaeon
AGGCAAGAATAATATCGGTTTCATTAGGAGCAGATAATCAATATAAAATAGGATTGACAACAAGACAACCCGGTCTTGGTGTCCTCGAATGGCTAGAAAGAGAAAAGAAAGAAAAAGCAAAATCTAAAGAAAAGGAATAAAAAATTTTAGAACAAGGTTTTAGTGGGTGATGTTATGAAAAGAAATTATGAAAAAAATTATGATATACTTCCGTCACTAAAGGGAAATGATCCAAGAGAGATATTGAAAGAGATGACATATTACCTTAGACCTTTAGATGATTTCGAGCTTATCTATAGACAGAAAGTTGGAGATATGTCTGATGTGAAAAAGGTAAAATTATGACAACTAAAGAAAAGGTCTGTAGGAACTGCAGATTATTTGTTAAGGGTCAGGTTTGTCCTATATGTAATCAGGCGAATTTCTCTAGAAGCTGGAAAGGTGTTGTTTACATAAATGATCCAAACGAATCAGAGATAGCAAAGATCATGGGTATAAAAGCTCCTGGTAAATACTGCATCTGGACTAAGTAATCAATAACCCAAGGCTTTCTTTATTCTTTGAAGAGCTGTTATATTCGACAATATTGCCAGTATCACAAGTATATATGTGAGAAAGATTGGATATATACCTGCAAGAAGAACTCCTATAAATAACAGGCTAAGTCTTTCTGCTCTTTCAAGAATTCCTCCGGACATCTCCTCTATGAAAAGGTCTTTTTCCTTGGCAGCTGCCTTGGCATATGTGGTCATGATAGATCCAAAGAAGTAAAGAAATACCCAAGCATTTGCTGGAAGGTAAAAACCAGGTAGTTTCGAAAATATAAGACCAAAGGCTATCACACCTTCAACATATCTATCCATAATCGTGTCTACGTAGGCCCCTCTTCGAGATATCATTCCAGTATATCTTGCAACAGAACCATCAACAAAATCTAGAAATCCTGCAAAGAACAAGAACAGCGCAGCTAAAGGGAAAAGAGATACAGAGAGAAACCACGCTGTGATTACGGCAAAGACGAGAGAAAGGAGTGTCCACTGGTTTGGAGTAAGACCAAACTCGCTGAAAGTCATACCTATTCTGAGAGATATATCATTGAAGATTCTTCGACGTTCATAAAGCATAAGATGATATTGTTATGATACAATAAAAATATTGGTGAAATTTTTAACTCTATGGAGTAAATTAAAGATATGAACAGAAATCTGAAGGCCTACAAAAGAATCGTGGGAAAAGATGTAATAAGAGCTATCCATAAAGAAGCTGAAAAATTCTCAGATAAACACATTGTTTGTATAAGTTCTACCTATCAAGGTGGTGGGGTTGCGGAGATGCTAAACACTATAGTGTTTCTTTTTGATGAAGTAGGAATCGATTTTGGCTGGAGAATTCTCCACGGAACACCGGATTTCTTTGGAATAACCAAAAAATTTCATAACGCACTACAAGGAGAGAAAATAAATCTTTCAAGAAGGAAGAAAAAAATATACCTTGAGACGAATGAAAGATTTTCTAAATTTACACATATAGACCATGACCTTGTTATAGTTCATGACCCCCAACCACTACCGCTCATAAAATTTTACAAGAAAACACAACCATGGATATTTAGATGTCATATTGATCTGTCTAACCCGAATCCTATTGTTTGGAACTTTCTGAAAGAGTTTATAGAGAAATATGATAGATTTATCGTCTCTAAAAAGGAATTCATAAGAGACGACCTTGACATACCCCAGAGTGTCATCTATCCCGCGATAGACCCTTTATCGCCCAAGAACAAGAGCCTTTCCGAAAGGATAATCACGAAATATCTGGATAAATACGAGATATGTAGAGATAAACCAATAATCTCGCAAGTTTCAAGGTTTGATAAATGGAAAGGTTATTTGGGTCTAATAAAGATATTTGAAATGGTTAGGAAAAGAAGAGATTCTTATCTTGTTTTGCTTGGTTCATTTGCTCATGATGATCCTGAAGGTCAAAAAATGTTCGAAAAAATAAAGAACAGGGTGGAGAGAAGCAAATATAAAAAAGATATAAGGCTTCTTATGGTCGAGAACAATATACTTGTTAATTGTCTTCAGAGAGCATCCACTGTAGTTGTTCAAAAATCTCTTAAAGAAGGTTTCGGGTTGACAGTTGCTGAGGCTCTTTATAAAATGACACCCGTTGTAGCATCCAGAGTTGGTGGAATTCCCTTGCAGGTAATCGATGGTGAAAACGGCTTTCTTCATCATCCAAGAGACTATACAGGATTTGCTAAAAGTATAATAAAACTATTAGATGACGAGGATATGAGAAAAAGATTCGGGATGAGAGGCAGGGAGCATATAAAGAAAAACTTTCTTATCACAAGACTTATGCTTGATTGGTTCAAAATATTTGAGATGCATCTCAACACATAAAGACTTCATTGTCCTGAAGAATAACGTACTTAAAGGTTTTTATATCAACATCTTCTGGATCTAATTCAAGAACTTCACCTTCTGATGTTATGAACTTTGATCTTTTATAGAAAGGTTTATCGATTATAAAATTTGTGTGCTGACCCTCTAAAGATTCTATCCTCCAAATCTCTCCTTTTATGTTCCAAGACTCACATCTGTACGGGATAATAGAAAATGATATTTTTCTTCCATCATATGTTTTACCGATTATCTTCCCTATCCACATGCTGCCCCAAAATAATATTTAACACATTATCTTGAGGTATCGAGTTGAGACCAGCATCCAAAGAATCTATTACGTGAAATATATAGGCTTCTATGGTTTGTGGTGGTGTCGGACCATTCTCGCCAAAATGAGAAGCAACTATATGGAGAACTTTTTCTGGAAATCCTCTCGCATAGAGTTCAGAAGTTCCAAGCATGGTATGATCGAGGAGAATTTCCGAAGGCTCCCATCCTGCTTTAGATTTCTTCATGGTCCAAAGTTTTCCTGTATCATGAACCAAGGCGGCTGCTATAAGCGAATCTTTATCTATTTCGAATCCGTACACCTTTTCTAACTGTTCGGCAACAGAGATACACATCATAGTGACAGCATAAGTGTGTTTCAGGAGACCACCTCTTTCAACATGATGCCAACTAACAGAAGCTGGTGATTCTTCAAATTTTAACGGGCTTACTATGAGATTGTTATTGCTAAGTGAAGGGTGTTTTATGATATCAATCACCTTCTTTCTTAGATCCTTGTCCTTTATGCGTCTTGCAAGCTCCATTAGATCTTTGAGTTCTACCATAATTTGTTAAAGTACGATAAGGATTTTTAAATCTGTGTGGAAATTGATGAGCTACCGATGAATTTATAAAACCTTTCTCTAATAATTTATCCAAGGGCGGCCATAGCGAAGGGGTTCACCCGTTCCCATTTCGAACACGGAAGTTAAGCCCTTTGGCGGTCTAGGTTGTAGTGCCTTCGGGTGCGAAGCCTAGATAGCTGCCCTTTTTATCTTGTTCTTCAATAACTTCAATAATCTGGTGGTTTGTTAATCATCTTCTTTGGGGTATTAAATCTCCAGAGATTTTCTCTTTATAACTTCCTCGATATCCCAACCGAACTGTTTAGCTTGCTCAATTGACCTTATAGATTTGAAAGAGGATTTGAAAACTATGAAAATCCCGTAACCTTACCAAATATTTAGCACCTAACAATATGTCTTTTGGTGGCGTCTTCAGGATAATTGAAGATAATCTTAATAAATGCATGCACATGTCTGTGAATCTTCCTTATCCAGAGAAGATTAAGAAAATTTGTAGATGTTAAATGATTTTTGTATCTGTAAGCGTTAAACCTTTATCGTCTATTATAAATTCGTATGGTATCTTAGGTTCAAACGATGTGTATCTCATCTTATGCACGATCAAGGTTCTCATGGGTTTTTCTTCAAGTTCTACAAAGAATATCTGCAACACGCCGTCACATTCGAATGCTTCATTGTTACCTGAATCTATGTTATCACCTTCTGTCTCGCAAATCAGGAGAACACATTTTATGTTCTTTAGATTTCTTATCAGCTCGACCATGTTAAGCCTGTAAGAACGTTTACTTTCTGCAAATATTAGAAGTTTATTTATA
>CAYPCO010000061.1:0-4073 GCA_964409265.1 uncultured archaeon
TCATGAAGGATTGTGCAATTCTTGCAAATGCAGGACATTTTAACGTTGAGATAGATGTAGATGCACTCGAAAGAATCGCTGAAAGAAAAAGAAAGATAGATGAAGATGTAACCGAATATACACTCAAAAATAGAAAGAGGCTTTTCCTTCTTGCTGAGGGAAGACTTGTGAACCTTGCAACACTTAAGGGCGAGGGTCATCCATCAGAGGTTATGAGCATGAGTTTCTCTAATCAGGCATTATGTGTTGAGTATTTTATAAAGAACAAGGATAAACTTGAAAATAAGGTGTATAATGTTCCTGAAGAGATAGATAATGAAGTTGCAAGGCTCATGTTGGAAGTTAAAGGTATAAAGATAGACGAAATGACACCCGAGCAGAAGAAATATATATCCTCATGGGAGGAAGGAACATGAATGGATACGATATGAATGATCTTAATAAAATAGAGGAGTTAAGGCAACTTGAAGAGATGAAAAAACAATTGCTTACCAGAATATTAAGCAAAGAAGCTTATGAGAGACTTTCCAGGGTGAGAATGGTTAATCCTACCTTAGCGTCACAAGTGGAACTTTACCTTATACAGATCTATCAAACAGGTAAACTTCAAACACCTGTATCTGATGAAAAGCTCAAAGAGGTTTTAAAGGTCTTATCTTCGGGTGGGAAAGAAATAAAAATAAAAAGAAAGTAAAAAGGAGAATATGGCAAGAAATAAACCAACAGGAAAGAAGCTAAGGCTTATAGCTTTAGGTAAGATGAGGTCCGCGCCACGGTGGGCCGACATAAAGAAATTTGGTCTTAAGAGAGCCAGGACCAGAAGGATTCGTGTAAGAGTAAAAGACTGGAGAAGAGATAAACTCAAGGTGTGAGTATGACCGAAAAACCCAGCGTTGAAAGAATAATGACAGTTCCTCTTAGACGTGGATTTATCAAAGCGCCCAAGAACAAGAAAGCTGTAATGGCTGTAAGAACATTGAGAAGATTTGTATCACGTCATACAAAAACAGATGAAGAAAACGTAAAGATTTCTCATGGTGTTAATGAAAAGATATGGATAAGAGGTATACAAAAACCACCAGGAAAGATAAGGGTTAAGGTTCTTAAAGAAGGAGATATCGTAAGGGTTCTGCTTCCAGAGGAACAAGTCAAAGAAAAATCTGAAGTAAAAAAGACTGAAGAGAGTAAAGAGAAATCACAGGAGTCAGAAAAGGTATCAGAGAAATCAGAAAAGAAGGAAACAGAGAGTGCAAAACCATCCGAAATAGAATCACAGAACAGAACCAAAACCGAGGAGCAAACAAAAATCACTAAAAAATAAATTTATTTCGGTCAATTTCTTTGATATGAAGACCAGATTTAGATCAAATCCTATGACGAAAATGTACATTGAAGATGAAGCAAGATCATTTAGCAAGATTATTACTAGTGACGAATCTGACTATGGAATAACAGGTTTTTCTTTGTCCATCAAAGAGGAAGATTTAGAAAATGAATATGAAAATGACAACGTTTTTCATATAATATCATTATTTCCCTTTTTTGTTGAGATAAAACGAGATGGAAGGAGTATTAGTTTTAACAATCTTTATAATGTTGATCTGTTCATGCGTATGACTGGTGAAAGACCTGTACCGTGGTGTGAACCATGTGAAAGATTTATTAAACAACTTCTAAACAAAGAAAAATACAAAATTCTACCTATGCTTCACTGTGAAGACGAATCTGTATTCTTTACAAGAAGAAAAGCATTGTTAAATCCGTTAGAGAAAAATGGTTTTGAATGCTATCTTACAACAGTAGGTCATGAGGACATAAGATGTGGTTTGTATGTTCCCCGTGAAGATGGATGGGATTGGTATTCTTTGGAAATAAGCAACGAGATACCACTAAATGTGCTTCTGGAAATTAAAGATATAAAAGAGAATTACAAAAAGACACAATCTGAATTTTCGTATCTTAACAAGATTTCTGAATATCCCCAGGATTTCGTATGAGCGATTTTAAGAAACTGCTTCTGGAAAAGATACCCGAGCTTAAAGGAAAAGAGAAACACCTTCCCTCCGGTTTTCAAAGACTGGGTAATATTGTCATATTGAATTTGAAACCCGAAGTTTTAAACTATGCGAAAGAAATAGCAGACGTGGTCCTTAATGAATTTCCATACATTCGTTCGGTTTTTCTTAAATCTGGTCCCGTGTCCAATGAGTTCAGAGAACCAAAGATCGAATGGCTCGCAGGGAGCAAAGATCCCGTAACCATTCACAGAGAGAACGGTTGTGTGTTCATGCTTGATGTCACAAAGATTATGTTTGCCAAGGGCAATCTCTATGAAAGAGGAAGAATCCCGAAACTTGTTAGCAAAGGGGAGATTATTGTTGACATGTTCGCTGGGATAGGATATTTCAGCATACCAATAGCAAAATTCTCAGAAGCCAAAACGATTTATGCTATAGAAAAGAATCCCGTTGCAGTAGAATTTCTTAAAGAGAACATCAGGCTTAACAAAGTGGGAAACAAAATAATCCCTGTGTTGGGTGATTGCAGATATGTTAAGGTTGGTAAGATTGCTGACAGGATAATTATGGGATATCTCCCAGGAACAAGCGAATATCTTCCTTATGCATTTGATATGCTCAAAGACATGGGTGGAATCCTACATTACCATGATATCTTTGCAAAAGAAGACCTATGGGAAAAACCACTACATCTCTTAGAAACCATAGGTTTCAGATCAGGTTACGTTCTGGATAAGATTACATACAAAAATATCGTTAAAAGCTACGCACCAAATATATTTCACATAGTGATAGATGCTGTATTTTATCAGAGGTGATCAGAGACTATCGATGACCGGTTTTTCCCCTATGTACTCAGCAGCCGTGATAACGGTTTTCTTCTCCTTTTTTGCAAGTTCGTAAGCCTCTTTTAATCTCCTTTTATAGCCCTTTTCTCTTAAGAGGTGATGATCAAGAATTATGAGTTCTGTGTTTGTCTTTTTGATTATTCTACAGATGTTATTCAGGGCTCTTCTGAAATTTATCATGTTCATCATGTAGGGTATAAGATATGTTGGTGGACCATCCAGAAACAGCACGTCGGGATCTTCTTTAATTATCCACTCGGCATAGTCTTCTATGATAGGACCGTTCATGTCAGATGAATGTATGAGTTTTTTCTTTCCATACTCAATAACAGTTGCAAATATCCACCCAACTCTTGAAAACTCAATGCCATGAAAGAGCGGCTGTGTAAATCTTATTCTCGTTCTACCATAGACGAACTCTTTACCTTCTGGATAAATTATTTTAAGTTCTGAAAATCTAAGCTCGGGTATAAACGGTCTTTTATTCCAAAGTTTTATACGATTTTTAAACCATTTCTCACCATCACTCAGAAGCTTTTCACGCCTTTCTGTATAGTCTCCAAAACTCTTTTTTCTCGCCAAAGGAATATCCTTCATCGGGTCTGGATAGTTTCTTTTTTCAGGTGTCTTCACAATGCCCATCAAACTTGTCCTTCCGAAGCTTTTACATACCTTCTGGAAGAATTCCTCAGCTCTACTTCTTTGGGAATCATTTATGTATATATTTGGGTTCTTGATGAAAACCGTTTTGTTTTTGTATATTTCAATCTCTTCTGGAAGGTAATGGTCGTAATGATAGTGCGATATTATAACTACATCAGATTCTTTAATTGTTTTTATAATCTTTACCATCCCTTGCTTGAGCCAGTGAAGTTTCTTGATCCAAGAAGCAGGAAATGATGGATGCATTATAGCAATTCCAGGATCTATAACTACTCTTATGTCAGGTGTCTTAACAAAAACACAGCTTGATTTTGCTCCCAAACTATCGAACCATACTGGACGAAAATTAAACATTTGATATAAATTTCATTTAAAAGAATTAAATTACTTCCATCCGAGTCTATTGAGGATATCATCTACGCTTTTATCAAACGGTCCATGTTTTTCTATGCATATAGTTGCCGTCATGGCTGCAAATTCTCCTTGCTTTACAGGATCGTCAAAAAGCTCTTTTGCTTTTATAAATCCTGCAAGGTATGTATCT
>CAYPCO010000062.1:0-2326 GCA_964409265.1 uncultured archaeon
TTATCTTCTTTCCTTCTAATTCTCTCCACAGGACCGGAAAATCTTTTCTTACCTTTTCCACATCCATAATCTCACACAATTTTTATCAGTGGATGATTTTTCTTTAAAATCCAGACATATCCTCCAGGACCCAAGATTCTTTCAACAATACCTTTTTTGAGAAGGTTATTGCCTGTAACAAGAACATCATCACTTGATACGCAGTTTGCACAGACGTCCTTAAATTCGTCAGATGATTTTAACTCAAATATCTGTTTTGTTGTTGCCTTTCCAACCTTTTTTAATATGTATATCATGCATCTGTCGTTGTCTGTAAGAACAATCTCACCTGTTATAGGGACTATTTCTTTATAACCATGTTTTTCTAGATATGTCTTCCATATACCATCACAACTTTGATAGTATTTACATCTTTTACATGATTCTGGTTTTAGTTTCCTTTCTCTATCCCCTGAAACGGTATATCTTTTATACCCCACCATAAAACAGTAAGGCAACCCCCTCACGGAAACGTCGATGTCAAATATTATTCCTCTATCGAGTGCCTCATAAAGATATGGAAGAAGAGATGTAATGGTGGGATACACTATCTCTTTACCATTTATCTTGAAATCTGGATCAAATATAAACTCTATTTTTTTGATGTTAGAATCTTTAAGCTTGGTAACAAAGTTTGGTAGATCTGTATAATTGTTTATCGTTATGATTATCCTAACAGTCTCGTCGTTGGAAACATCATTCAAAGATGTTATAAAGCTCATCTCGGCTCACCTTTGAAAACTTCTACAGACCCTTCTTTGAAAATAAATTCCAACTCAAGATTTTTATAAAAAAATTCACAACACTCGTCTTCGTCGCGTCCTCTACATCTGTAGTCTTTGAGAAAATATATGCATTGTGCGCTTCTCATCTCATCATATACAAGCATACCACCATCGACAAAAACCATATCTATATCTATCCATCTTCTGGGTTGTTCAACCAAATCACTGTGAGGGGCAGCATATTGGCTTGTTATGATGAGACATTCTTTAGGAATCTTGGATATGGCTTTTATGAGGTCTCCTATGCCCTCTTCTTCTGTTCTTCCATCTATGAAGAGACCTTTGACAGAGATGTTTGTTGTCAACAAAACACCAATTGCAAAAATGACAAAAATATGTTTCTTCTTCAATTTTTCAGAAAGCCATACCACAGGTATAGATGACGCTATAGCATAAGATGCTCCAAGGTTGTGTATGTATCTAACCACGTTTCCCCAACATGGATATTCTGGAAACCCTGGACACTGGAAATAAGATAGATAGAGCACAAAAAACGGCAGAAACCATAACCATAAGAACAAGACACTGTATCTTAATCTTTTGTTAAGAATAAACATCGGACTTAAAAGAAACATCAAGCTTACTATGGGGTTGAACAATTGTTTTCCTAGAATTGTTGGCATAAACATCTCTTTCATGACCAAAGGAAAGAGTATCTTGAAATATTCAAGTGAGAACATGGGCATACTGCCATTGCCTAAATCGCCTAAAAAAATGACAAAGTGCTGAACAGGTATCTGTGTTGCTAAGAAGATAAACGCAGGTATCAAAAAGGTTTTCATCCTTGTATCAGATTTGATTTTCACAGGTATTCGGTGTATAAAAATCACATTAAATATGCTCATCCTGCTGATTTTACATTTTTCGTACAGAAACGCAAAAACCATGGGTATTAACAAAAGCGAATTCTCTTGTCTTACATATATTGACCAGGAAAGAGTTATTGCAACCAATGACCACAGTTTGATTGTATTTCTTTTCAGAGCAATTAAAAAGAAGAGGATTGTAAGTGTTGTGAAAAACACAGAAACGGGTCTAACAGACGCTGTTCCTGATATCAAAACATCTATGGGTAAAACCGAAAAAACAAACGCTGAGTAAAGACCAACAGATTCTCTCTTGAAAATAAGATACGAAATGAGAAATATCAAGATAATGGTTATGCTTTCAAGAACGCCTGTCATCACCATTGGTATAAGGCTGTTTTTTCCAAGAACAAGATAGAAAAGAACTATCATGTAAGGAAAACCCGATGGAAAAAGAACCTGATGATAAAGCTTACAATCCATTGGAGTTCCTATAGCACAGCCCTTGACAAACAACCCTGTTTCATACCACATATTGGCTGTTTCCTGGTAATGCATTCCATCAAAACCCGCACCATAGTAATACTCTTGGTTTCTGAGAATAAAACCAAAAGCAAAAATCAAAAGAAGTATAAGCCATGTTTTTCTCTTTATCTTAAAGAAAGGTTTTATTATGTCTTTTGAATTAGTACCAAG
>CAYPCO010000062.1:2426-4058 GCA_964409265.1 uncultured archaeon
TTTTTCTCTTTATCTTAAAGAAAGGTTTTATTATGTCTTTTGAATTAGTACCAAGAAGCGCTATAAATATCAAGAATGTGATGGTTGTGAGTGTAAACATGTTCTCTATAAAAAACATGCCCCCTGGTGAATAAGCCCACTGACCTGTGATGTTCATAAGATCATCATAAGATCATGATCAGATTATTGCCTTGAATTCATCCTCACCGGCAAGAACTACATACGTTTTCCATATCATTGGACAAACATCCTTCATCTTACAATTTTCACAAACCTTGAGGAAGCAGAGTTCATATTTTTGTTTTGTCACACCTTTTGCAAGATCCCAGTATTTTTTATCTATTGTACACAAGGGAAAATGGAAGAGCCTTGTCTCAAATCCGTGTTTGAGCAGGATATCAACAGCCTTCTGAACGTAAGGAACGAGCTCCTTATATCTCACAAAGATTTTATCACGGTTTATAAAAGCGTTTCCCGTGTATTTCATATTTATGAAAACAACTCTTTCTATGCCCCTGAAGTTGCCTGCTATGAACTCAGCGGTATCTTCTATGGTTTTGTAGTTCAGCTTGTTCACTATTATCCTCAGCTCGGTTCTTACTTTATACTTTATAAGGTTTTTAATCCCTTGATACGTATCATTGAAACTGCCTTTGCTTCTGGTTATCGCATCGTGGATATCGGGATTATGACTATACATTGCAACACCAATACGTATATTCCCGAGGTCAAGGTCTACGAGTTTTTTTACAAACCATTCGTATTTGAACATTCTACCATTAGAAACCACAAAAAGCAAAGATTCTGGATGAGTTTTTCTTGCATATTTGAGTATCTCAAAGAATTCCTTCCTCAACGTTGGCTCACCACCGGTAAAACCTATAGTATCGCAGGATTGTGGTATCATGTCAATATATCTTTTTATTTGATTAAAGGTCGGGTTACCCATTTTCTCTGTTATTCTACTATCCATTATACATGAGATGCAGTTGTTATTACACTTAAATGTTAGAGGCCATTCAACCATAAATTTTAATCGAATTTAAAGATTTAAGTTTGTTATAATAAACATGGGTGCAATCTGTGGCATATATGGAAGGGGTGATAAAAATCTCATCCGAAAGATGGCAAGAATACTGTCGCATCGGGGCAAGAACAGGGATTTTTTTCATGACACGTTATTTTCTACAGCTCAAATATCCCATGACATTGGAAAAATCGTGTTTAATGAGGACAGAAGTTTGTGCATAGCTGCAGATTGTAGGATATACAACTCTAAATGGTTGAGAGAGTATCTAATTGCGCATGGTCACACATTCTCAACGAATCAAGACTCTGAGATTGTACTTCATGCGTTTGAAGAATTCAGTATCGATATGAATCGGTATATTGATGGTATTTATTCTTTTGTTGTATGGGACGGTAAAAAACTCATTTTAGGCAGAGATACAAATGGTGTTAAACCGCTTTTTTACGCATCAACAAAAGATTGCTTTTTGTTTGCTTCTGAAATAAAAGCAATATTCCAGGATTATTCCGTTAAAAGAGAGTTCGATACTAACTCTCTTGCGGAAAGGTACGTTCTCGGGTATGTTTTAGATGATTCCACACTTTTTAAAGGTATAAAACAAG
>CAYPCO010000063.1:0-4001 GCA_964409265.1 uncultured archaeon
TGGTTCATGGCATATAATTTTGTTCCGGTTGGAAGGGGAGACTCCATCAAAAAAACCGATTTGACACCCGAGGAGAGAGAAGAACTGCTGAAGATGTTATGGGAGAAGCTGAAAACAAGCAAGGTTAATGTTTTAACAACCGCACCGCAATTCTCCAGGGTTGCTCTGCAAAGAGAATTCGGAGACGAGAAAACCATTCCAACGCATTTTTATACATTAAAACTGAAAGGGAAACTAATAAATCTGGCAGAGTTCATTGGGGGATGCGGCGCCGGAAGATTCTACTGCGCGATAAGGCCGCAGGGAAATATTGAGCCCTGCGTTTTCTTTCCTTTGACTGTCGGGAACATCAAAAATGATGATTTTGAAGAATTGTGGAACAACAATAAAATTTTCCAGGACTTGAGAAATAAAGATCTGCTAAAGCCGAACTGCGGGAAATGCGATTATCGCTATTACTGTGGAGGTTGCAGAGCCAGGGCTTACAATTACTTCGGAGATTACATGGCTCCAGACCCGGGATGCATAAACAACAAGGATTTTCAGAACACCTTATAAGTAGAAAACCGTGGCTTTCCTCTCCAGGATTTTTGTGATTTCCTCTAAAATTTTCTGTATCTTGTTTCTAACATTTTTCCATGCTTCCTGAATTGGGACAGCGTTATAAACATACTTGAGCCTTTTGTCCTGTTTAACCCTCTTGTTTATGAATCCTTCCTGTTCCAGTCTTTTAATATACTTCCGTATTGTCCGTTCTGAAAGGTTTAGTTGCTTTTCCATCTGTTTTATGGTCAGGGAAGATTTCAGCAAGAGGTTGTAAATTCTGATTTCTATTGGTTTGAAATTGAGAAATCCAAAAATAACGTTAAGCAACTCTATGGGTTTTTTTCTTTCTTTAAGTATTTTTTCTATATCACCAATGTTCCTTCTTCCAACCATAATTATGATATGAACACACAGTATATAAAATTTTCATACGTATGAACGTTATAGAGACATATAGTGTCTCCCTTTACAAATATGCACGATAGTTTCTGTTAACAGTTTGCGGATAAACGAAGTTGCTAAGGCGATTCGGGGCGGGTAGCAACAGCGTCAAGGGTTTATCCGGTTGTTATGTCTTCCGATAGGATGATTTCAAAGAATTTGGATTTTGAAGCGGCATAGAAATATTATAAATTGTTTTCAATTTTTAGTTTCTCATTAATAACTAATACCGACGGTATTACTGTAATTGCAGCAATAAAACAGAACAAAACACCAAAAGACATCATGTTTCCTAAATCTGCTAACAAGGTCAATTGTCCTAAGGACATGGCCCTGAAACCTATTAAGGCTGCCAAGGTTGTTATAAGCATAGGTATAAATACATTTGAAAGTGTTATTTTCATTGCTTTTTCTATTTTATGTTTTTTTCTCTCCTGTCTGAATCTGTTCACAACTTGAATGCCAAAATCTATTCCTATTCCCATAATCATTGATATGCCGCCTGACATTGTAGAACTTATGGGCATACCGGATAAACCCAAAACTCCATAAACCCATATTATTCCAAATCCAATTGCAAGCAAAGAAATTATACCATATCTTAAAGAAAGGAAGAGCAGACACACAACCATGAAAATACCTATCAAAGAAAACATAGAAGTTCTCTGTATGGTCGGTTTTACCTGATTTCTCAGCTCTTTAGATATTACAGATTCTCCAGTGAGTCCAACATTCAATCCCGCTGGTTTTTCTGTCTCACTAACGATATGTTCAAGGCCCTCAATAAAATCCTCCCTTTCTTCATCACCCATTTCTACTAAGTTTATTTTTATAATGGTTGTTGTATAATCATCACTTACATAATACCTGAATCGATCCAGCTCTATTGATTTTTCATTATTCTCACAGCCCTCATACAATTCCACATATTCAGCAATCTCCTTTAGACCAGAAGTTATTCCAGAAATACCTTTTTTCAAACCGAAGGAGAGATTTTCAAGTAACAAGCTCATGTTTTTCATCCACTCAAGTCCGGAAGAAATATTTTCAATAGCGCAGGCTGTTTCACTCAGCGATGCAGAGAGTTGTTGCGACCCTTCCTGTGCTTCTGTTATTTGAGTAATCATCATATTTAAACCCTGCTTTAATCCTTCTAAATAACCAATTATCTCCATTTTTTCAGATTGTGTAGCATTTGATTGCTGCACTAAAGTTTCTATCTGGTTAATTAGAGAAATAGTTTGGGTTATCTCGCTTAAATCTTGTTCTTGATTCATACCCTCCGCTATTGAGGAAAGAGCACATTTGATTTGTTTCAAAGCCACGGCTGAGCCGTTTAAGCCATAAGTTATCCCTTCTGCGATTTGCTCTTCAACAGTCATACCTTCCTCCATACCTTTTAATCCTTCAGAGAATTGAGATAGTGTTTCTGGTAGATTTAAAGAAGATTGATTGATGGCGATCTCTTTATTCATGAGTTCAATAACTTTTGATTTTGTTTTTGGTAAATGTCCAGAGTTCATCTCCTTAAGAATATCTGAAATTCCTGTTACAGAAGCAACACCTTGTATTTTTCTTATTTTTTGCTCTAAGATATCAACATATTCAATAACTTCTGGGTTGCGAATGTCTCTTACTTCGTTAGAATTTGCATATTTTGGGTTTATTTCAGCAATAATCATTACGGATTCGCCAGAAGTTCCAAATTCATCACTAATATAGTTGATTGCGTTTATTTCTTTCACATTTTCTGGAAGCATATCTTTATATGACATACCTTCTGTTTTGACCAAAGTCATTCCCATAAATGAAATTATTGTAAGCAGAATTACAACCCCCAAAATTATCTGAGGTCTTTTTACTATGAATTCAGCATATCTTTCAATTATTTTTTTCATTCTTCACCTCTTTTAAGAAATCTTGATTCAAATCCGGCTTTCTCGATAAATCTCTCCTCAATCAATATGATAGGTGGAGACACAACAATAGTTGCGAATAGAATACAGAAAATTCCCAAGGCAAGTGTTTCTCCAAGATGCTGAATCATGGGCATGGAAGCGAGCAGTAAAGCGAGAAAACCAACTATGGTAGTTGTTCCAGAACCTATGATCCCTGAACCCACAGAAGGCAAAGCTGCAATTAATGCCTCTTTTTGATTTTTACCTTTTTCTCTTTCTTCTTCATATCTTTCCACTAAAAAAATCCCGTATTCCGTGCCTAAACCTAGAATCATCGCACCTATACCTACTGTTGCTATTGATAAGGGAATGTTTAACCATCCCATAATACCAAGAGTCCATATCAGACCAAAAACTAAAGGAGTAAAGACAAGAATTCCTCTTGTTAAAGATCTTTTTATTAAAATAAGTAAGAACAAAATTATAATTGCAGCAATACTCATGGTAAAAACCATATCATGCTCAAGCATTTCCATTAAAACAACTCTTATAGGAGGATTTCCTGTAACTATAACATCAACACATCCTGGCTTCTCCACACTCTTTATATCTTCTTTGATTTTTGAAACAAAGTGGTTAATTTTTTCTTCACTTTTACCTAAATCCGCGGAAATCATCATTAAAGTTGCAGAATAATCTTTATTGAAAAACATCTCACTATCCGGTATTTTTGCGAGGATTTGTTTTATCAATTCTATATTCTCAGGAACGTTTTCAGGATATATGAAAAACGAGCCGACAGATTGAACAGAGTTTACAGAAGATTCCTTTTTTATTTCATTATCAAGAGAAACAAGCATTTTTATTACTTTTGGATCTCTTATATCTTTAGGCGCGTTCTCAAGTTCACAATTTTCGTCCAACCTTATCAGAACCATTACAGTATCTGCTCCTCCAAACTTGTCAGAAATCTCATTCTGAAGTTTTATTACGTCCAGATCCTGAGGCAACTCTTTGTTTATATCCGTTTGCAGATGAATGTTTTGGATACCCAATCCTGTTGCTATTGTTAAAAATACAGTTATCACGAAGATCAGGAATGAATATTTATACTGA
>CAYPCO010000064.1:0-3928 GCA_964409265.1 uncultured archaeon
GTGTGTTGTATGTGCTGCTTCTTAATCCTTTTTCATGACCACCACCATGAGCTATTGGTTCAATATCGACATTCTCGCCAAGAATCAGAGCTCCTATACCCTTTGGTCCGTATATCTTGTGTGAGTTTATCGTAAGCAGATCTATATGTTGCTTCTTAAGATTTATGGGAACCTTGGTGAAGCTCTGACAGGCATCTGTATGGAAGTATACATCCTTTTCTTCGCATATCTTACCTATCTCTGATATTGGCTCTATTGTTCCTATTTCATTATTTGCATGAATAACAGAGACCAAAATTGTATCATCTCTTATGGAGCTTTCAACATCTTCAGGATTAACAAAACCGTATTTATCCACAGGTAGATAAGTTATTTCAAATCCCATAGATTCGAGCCATTTGCATGTATTGAGAACACAGTCGTGTTCTATCTTGGTCGTAATGATATGTTTGCCTTTATTTCTGTTAGCAAAAGCCACACCTTTTATTGCAAGGTTATTTGATTCAGTTCCACCGGATGTGAAAACCAAGGTATGATTCTTACCGTTGAGTTTTTTAAGTATGGTTTTTCTTGAGTCTTCGAGGGCTTCCCGAGCCTCTCTTCCAAAATGATGAAGGCTCGATGCGTTACCAAATCTTTCATTAAAGAACGGTAACATTGCCTCCATAACCTCTTTTGCGACAGGTGTTGTCGCAGCATGGTCTAGATATATTCTCTTCAATCTATCACCTCAGATATCCTAATATTCTTATAGAGTTTACAGTTGACGAGGGAAGGGTTTTCCTGAATATGCATTTTACAAAAAACCCTTTCCATTCTTAGTCTAAAGCATAGATTACACATTTCCTTTACAAGTACTGACCTGTCCCGAGATTTTGCTATTATGGAGGCTATCCTGTCTATTTCATTTCTTTCTCTTTCATTGAACTTGAAACCGCTGCCTCTTTTGAATTTTAGGTATTGAGATATGGCAGCTTCAGAAACATCAAAGATGTCAGCGATGTCTTTTCTTTCCATTCCCTTTTTTATCATAGAGAGAACAAGTTCTCTCCTTAAGGATGGGAGAAATTTCCACTGAAGGATTTCACACGGTGTTTTAATCATTATTAACAATTGTTAACTAAGGTTTAAAAACTTTATGTCCGATATTTATTAGACCTCAACTAAATTAATTAGAGTGGGTTCTATGCGATTAAAATTTTTAGGTGGGGCAGATGAAGTAGGAAGAAGCTCTATTCTTTTAGAAGGTAGTATCAAATGTCTACTTGACTATGGTATAGATGTTCAAAATTTTGCGGTTCCGATCCATCCTGATATGCCTATAGATGCTGTTTTACTTAGTCATTGTCATCTGGACCATTCGGGTATGATTCCTGAACTCTACAAATCTGGCTTTGAGGGAAGCGTGTATGCAACGATAACAACACATGATCTTTCCTCGCTTCTTTTGAGAGACGCCTTAAAGGTTCAGAGCAGAAGAGATGTGACACCTTTCTATCTCATAGATCACATAATAAAGATGGAGAAAAAAAGGAAGGTTGTTGGTTTTGGCGAGAGAATTGAGCTTGATTCGTTCAGCTTTGAGTTCCATTCTGCAGGACACATCCCAGGAAGTGCAGCAATGGTAATAGAGATGGAAGGTAAAAGAATTCTTTATACAGGAGACATAAAGTTCATCGATACAAAACTCATGAAGGGGGCATTTGCAGACTACAAGGATATAGATATCCTTATATCAGAGTCCACATATTCTTATACAAACCATCCAGACAGAAAAGATCTCGAAAGATCACTTCTGGAAATCGTAGAAGAAACTCTCCATAACAACGGCATTGTTCTTTTGCCTTCATTTGCTGTTGGAAGAGCTCAGGAGCTTTTGCTTATTGTCGATGAGATAGACTATCCTGTTTACATGGATGGTATGGGTATTGATGCCACTTTAAGAATCCTTTCTCATCCAGAATCTGTAAGAGATTTCAAGGCACTTAAGAGATCATTTAGTAAAGCTCATAAGGTAGAGAGAAATTCTCAGAGAAAAAAGATAATAAGAAACCCGTGCGTGATAATCACAACAGCCGGTATGCTCAATGGCGGACCCATTGGGTATTATATGAAAAGGCTTCACATGAAAGAGAACTGTTCTTTGGTTTTAACGGGATTTCAGGTTCCCGGAACGGTTGGCAGGACATTGCTTGACACAGGAAGATATGTTGCTGAAGGTCTTGATGTAAAACCAAAGATGCGCGTTGAATTTATGGATTTTTCTGCACATACAGATCACGACCATCTTCTGGATTTCTATAGAAAGGTAAATCCTGAAAAAATAATACTTGTACACGGTGATCATACTGAAGAGTTTGCTGAGGAATTGAAAAATCTTGGGTTCGAGGTTTTTTCACCGAAGAATGGAGATGTAATTGAATTTTAGTATGCTTGAGGTCCCTGGAGATTATCTTGAAGGTGGCGGACAAATACTTAGAACTTCGATTGCCTTATCAGCTGTGACGGGAAAACCTACAAGAATAACAAACATTCGAGCGAAAAGAAAAAACCCTGGATTAAGGGTTCAACATCTTGAAGGGATAAAGGCTGTTGCTAAGCTTTGCAATGCCGAGTTAGTCGGTGCCAGGATCGGATCCACACAAATTGAATTCAAACCATCTAAAATTGAAGGAAAAACCGTTTCAATATTTCTTTCAACTGCTGGAAGTATTGGTTTGATTTTTCAAAGCATTGCTATACCAGCGTCTTTTGCCAAAAACCCGGTGCATATCGACATAAAGGGCGGTAGCATAGCAAGTCTGTGGTCTCCACCTGTTCCATATCTTCAGAATGTGTTGTTACCCGTTCTTGAAAAGATTGGCTATAAAGCGGACATGGTCATTAAGAAATATGGTTTTTATCCTAAAGGTGGTTCACATGTGGTTTTTACCATTTATCCATGGAAAGATAAAAAACCTCTAGAGCTTTTAGAACAAGGCGTGCTCAAATCCATTCGTGGTTTATCTTTAGCTTCAGAAAAATTAAGAAAAGCGAAAGTTGCAGAGAGACAAGCTAACAAGGCTGAAGAGCTTTTGAAAGAAAGGTTTGGAATAGAACCAGATATAAAAAAATTCTACGTAGATTCTGAGAGCCCTGGCTCGGTTTTGATTATTTGGTTGGAAACCAACAAAACAATTATTGGAAGTGATGTTATAGGCGAGCCTGGATTGAAGAGTGAAATCATCGCTGAAAAGGCTGTAAAAAAACTCGTAAAGGATTATGAGAGCGGCGCATGTGTTGACTCTCATCTTTCTGATCAGGTTTTGCCATTCATGGCTTTGACATCTGGAAAATCTATAATAACCGTTCCTGAACTCACAGGGCATGTCAAAACCAATATGTGGGTCATAGAAAAATTCCTTCCAGTTAAATTTGAAACCAAGAGAAATGACAAATACTTTGTGATCGAATGTACAGGTCATTTATGAGCTTTTTTCCATATGACCTTGCCGTTATAAATAACCCTTAGAATTCTGTGATGAGGTATATGGATTTCTCTGTTACCCGAGATGTAGCAAAAATAGCCTTTCTTGAGTTCTGTTATGTTCTTGCCTGAGATGGTTTTTTCATTATTTGGGGCTCCACGGTGAAGAATAACCACCTCTGCGTTTTCAAGTTCACCTGTCCATTTCAGTTTGTTCAAAACCTGAAAAACCATCCTTATATAATTAAAACGGAGAAATTATATTATTTCGTATTCAAATCTCTTCGTTTCCTTTTCTACATCTTTTGGTAGCAGCCACAATTCATCAATCATATCCTGAGATAACCTTAAGGCCTTTCTTTTTGCCTTCTCAATTTCCTTTTTTGTTAGATAAGGATAAAGTGGACATTTCACTACAAGATAAAAGCGCTTCCCGTTCTTATAAGCAGGCAGTGTGGGCCA
>CAYPCO010000065.1:0-3914 GCA_964409265.1 uncultured archaeon
AATTAAGCATGGAATTTCCGAATTTTTTAGATCCTGAGATGCTTTATAATGTTGCAACAAGTCATGGATTTGAATACTGGCTCGGTCTTGGAATCAATCTGATAGTCTCAACCATTATAGGTGGGTTGTTGCTCGTTATAATTACACAGGTTGTGAGCCACATATTTTCGGAACCAACAAGTCCAGAAAATGCTTTCCTTGTGACACTTATAGCAAATGTGATAAATTACTTCGGTGTCATGGGTCTTCTTGTTTCTTTTGTTTCCTGGATGCCTTTGGCGGGCTTGCTTGTTCCTGTTCTTGTCTGGATAATATTGATAAAAATCTTTTTTAGCGAGTTGAGTTTTCTTCACAGCGCAGCTATAGGGATAATATTTTATGCACTGACTATTTTTGTTATTCCCTATGCTGTTGGATATGTTGCAAATATAATATCAATTTGACTCAGAAATGATTCTACAAGAAGTTGGAAACTTTGCAGATGCTCTTCTCAATGCCTCCTTTGCCGCGCCTATTGAAGATTTGTTTATTCTAACCTCTATAAGCTTCTGGTTTGGTCTGACCTGAGCTGCTGTTCCTATAGGTCTTCCAAAAGCAAGTCTCATACCTGTTTGAAATCTATCTGCACCCGCTCCTGTAGCTATTGCGTTTTCTCTCAGAACATGATGAGGATAGACCAAAATCTTGACAAAGTAATTTTCCTTACCCACAGATTTATCAAGATATTTGTTAACAGCTATCCTAGCAGCCTCAAGAGCATTGTGTCTTATCTGAACAGCGTTTTCAGAAACCAGAAACATCTTTACATCAAAATCCTTTTTTGGATCACCCATCTCGAATTTCGTTATCTTAGGATAAGGAACACCTTTAACATAGCTAAGTCTGGGTTTTTTCTTACTCTGCCTTGTATAAGGCCTTTCAATCTTTCTGTAACATTTGGCAGGTCTAAGAGCCATAATATCCTTTATTCTATTAAATTTATAAATATTCTTTTATTTTCTTTTATTCTGTTCGAATTTTTAACTGTTTAAATCAGATATAAAGTTTTATTATTCCATGTTCCGAATTTTTTATTGGTGATATCATGTCTGCTGCAAAGATAATCGAAGTTATGGGTTCGAGTTCAAAATCATTCGATGATGCGATAAATGAGGCGCTAAAACGAGTAACAAAGACTGTCAGAAATGTTAAAGGAGCGAAAATCATTGGTCAAACGCTCAAGATAGAAAATGGAAAGATTGTAGAATACAGAGTAAATCTAAAAGTCTCCTTTGAGGTGGAGTAGGTAAAGAAATAAATTTTTTCCTGTGAAATTTAAAGAGATATGAGTATAGTGATAGAGACACCCGAATCGTTTTTCAGAGGCAAACTAAAAGAGATAAACGAATTTTATGGAAAACCTGCAAATGATTTATCGATTGTTTATGCTGGTGGTCTTCTCGAAAGCTTAGTAAAGGTTGATCGGGATTCTGATGAGATTGGCTCTTCCGGAATAGATCTTGACTCTTCCCTTGCGTCTTTTTTGGACAATATTACTAAAAAACCTGATCTTGCTTTTGAGTACTTTAAAAAACTTGGTGATCACGCGCTTATTCTGGGAGGATTTTTTAGGGAACATGTTAAGACAGACGATGATTACATAGTTGCGATGGGTAAAACCGGATACTGGAACGCGGGAAGGTTGTTTAAACCTTTAGAAGGTATCTTCAAAGGTCTGGCTGTAGATTTTCCTATTTTAATGAGATTCTTTGAGGACCTTAGGCATGATAAAGACGTAATCTCGCCAGAAGATATGGATAAAATTTTTAATTATATAAACGAAACGGGGAGTCCTTATATAAGGAAGAAATTCAAGGAAAATCTTGGTAATGTTATTTACGTTGATTTTATGACTCGTTCAAGATTTTCTTGAATCTCAAGGCATCTTCGTAACACGAAACGTTATTAAAAAGGACGTAAACTGGTTTTTTGCTCATAGATTTATCTTTAATCTTCTCAAGCTCGTCATCTGTAAATGTGTAATTGTACATAGGTCTACCAAATCCATGAAGCCTGTAGTAAAGCAAGTTCTTACAAAAAAAGCAATCCTGCCTTAAAGGATCAACACATTGATTTAAATCCAAAGCAGAAAAGACTTTTGTGACTATGTCTTTTTTCCAGTCTCTTTCCCATCTGACTTCCCAGACAAAAATAAGACCTTCTCTATCTATCTTGTTAAAAAACTTGTTGACGGCTTTAATATTCTCATTATTTGGTTTAAAACTTGCTGGTGATTGAAAAACCAATATTTTCGCTTTCAAAGTTTTACAGATCTCTTTAATCTGTTCAAACGCTTCAAAGGACTTATTTGAGGAAAATCTATCTCTATGTGTGATTATCTGAGGTGCCTTAACCGTGAATTCAAACCCAGGGTTTATTTCATCTACTTCTTCCCTCCATCTTTCAGCTGTTTTTGTTTTAGGGATCTTATAAAAGGTTGAGTTGATCTCGACTAGATCAAAAAGTCCAGCATATGCCTGCAGCTTAGATAAGAATTTATTATTCCAGTCATTGCCGAAGTATCTCCTTGCATTCAGATAGGACCAGCCACAATTCCCTATCTTTATCATAGTTCTCTAAGAGCAATATCACCAACAAGGTTTTCCACATCCAGATTGAATATTTCTGCTCTTTCTATAAAGATATCTAAAAGTTCATTTACCTCGTCTGAGAGTATATGGATTCTGTTTTGAAGAGCTTCTTGGTCTTCTCTATCAAACAGGCGTGAACTTTCTCTTTTCGTCTCAAGAACCTTTTCTCTTATCCATTCTGTATCATTGTCTATTCTTGTAGCGAGTTTTATCATATCCAAGTCGTGTTCTATGATCTTTGAGATAAGGTTCTCTGGTAAACCTAACCAATCGAAATGTGTTGTCTTTATCTTGTCTATAAGTATGTCCATATCGTCTCTTATCTTTTCCATTACTCTAACAACAAAATCTTTCTGCTGAGAATATGCAATATCTATTATATCGAAAACCGTCTTTTTTGATTCTCTGAGCCTGTTGAGAAGAAACTCTAATATTTTATCATTTGTTGAGTGTGCATGTGCTTTATTAGAATAGTTATAACTCTTTATGGTTTTTTCTATCTCCTTAACCTTATGATATTCCTTTCTTCTTGCCTCTTCCCACTCAGACATATAAATAATTTGTAAAAGAAACTAAAAAATCAACTACATCAAAGCGAACATCACAATGAGTGAAGTAAATATTATAGCAATTGTGTTCATCACTTTTATGAGCGGGTTTATGGCCGGTCCTGCTGTGTCTTTGTAAGGGTCACCAACCGTATCTCCGACAACAGCTGCTTTATGAGCATCAGAGCCCTTTCCACCCAAATGACCGTTTTCAATGTATTTCTTTGCATTATCCCAGGCGGCCCCGCCTGTGGCCATCTTTAATGCAAGTAAGAATCCTGTCACTATTGAGCCTAAAAGAAGACCACCAAGGGCTTTAACACCAAGAATGAAACCTACCAATAAAGGTGAAGCTACCGCAAGTATTGCTGGTAAAGTCATTTCCTTAAGAGCAGCCTTGGTAACTATATCCACACACCTTGCATAGTCAGGTTTTGCCTTTCCTTTCAAGATGCCTTTTTTGAACTGTCTCCTGACCTCCTCAACAACACTGAAGGCGCCCTTGCCGACTGCGCTGAGTGTCATAGAAGAGAAGACAAACGGTATAAGACCCCCTATGAAAAGTCCTACAAGAACAAGCGGATCACCAAGCTCAAACTGTAAGGTATTAGTTATGCCTAAACTCATTCTTGCAACATCTACCTCTTGGACATACGCTGCAAAAAGTGTGAGGGCTGCAAGAGCTGCCGAACCTATTGCGAATGCCTTAGTGACAGCTTTGGTTGTATTCCCCACG
>CAYPCO010000066.1:0-2694 GCA_964409265.1 uncultured archaeon
TCTATCAGATCAGGTATTGTTAGTGTTGAAAATTTCATTCTTTTTCCATCGTTAACCTTGCAGATAAATCTCAGAATATTATAGGCAATTGTGCTCCCTTCGATATCATAATCACATGCTGATATGAATTCCTTTGCTTGAAGGGAGAGTTTCCTTATGTTTTCGTAGTATTTTTTAGCCCAAGCGTTTCCCTTCATGTAAAATGTTGGCTTCCATTCTACATCAAAAACAGGATACTCCCATTTACTAACTTTTCCTTTTTGGTCAAGCGTAAACAAATGACCAACAGCGGGAACGACGTATATATCCTTTCCATTCCTTTTTATCTTGTAATATGGTGCACCTTTGCCCAGTTTCTTAACATCACCCTCAGCAAGGGCGTGTGCTATTCTCTTCGCTGCTGTTGGTTTTTCGGTTATGATAAGCGTGTAGCTCATAAACATTATTTGAAGTTGTTTTAAATAAAAACAAATTTAAAAAACAAAATCTCAACATACTCATGGATTGTAGAAAATGTCCTTACTTTGTTAAGAACAAAGAACCGGTATTTAGAGGAGGTTCTGTCATTCTTGGTTTTTGTAATTTAAGAGAGAAATATGTAAGTGACGAGACCATAAACAACGAATTCTGTAAAGATAAAGCTGTCATACCAAGATCAAATGAGAGTTCAAATTGATTTATAAATTAATTTATATTAGAAACAACATAACAATTATTATGGAAGATGAGTACGAAATAATCCCGACATCGCCTCTTAAAAGGCTTGAAAGAAGGATAAGTCAGTTAGAGGCGAGTTCTTCTGCTTCTGAAATACAAAAACTGATAGAGCAGATCATAGAACTTATAAAGACCAATCAAAGAATTATAGATGATGTTATAAAGGCAGACGCCGATCTTAGAGATGAGATATCCAAGATACCACCAAAAATAGACCAACTGGTATCATCCATGAATGAGTTCATGGAACTCCTGAAGGCGTCTGCAACTGAAGATACAGCAGCTGATATATCTAAGGACCTTGTAAAACCCATAGCGGAAAAACTTGACGAGTTCATAGAGCAGAATAAAAAGAGCATGGAGGTTAACCAGGCTGTTCTTACAAGCTTGGGTGTAATAGATAAAAGACTCAAAAGAATATATTTACAATTCGCCAATTTATACAGGAGGTAAAAAAGATGAAGAAAGGAATAACACCAATAATATCGATAATAATACTGCTTCTAATAACCATAGCGCTTGCAGGAGTAGCATGGACGTTCCTTCAGGGATACCTGTTCACAACAATCCAGGGGCAGATAAACATACCACCAGGAACGGCTTTTTGCACAAACGGACTGATCACAGTTCAGTTAACCAATCAGGGGCAAACAAGGTTGGTTGTTCCGGACGATATAGTTGGTGCCTTTGTTGATTCTACTGATGTCAGGGCGTATCTTAACTCGACAACAATTCAACCCGGAAATGCAGCCATCATATTACAAGACTATAACTGTGGCAGTCCAAGTGGTTGCAGCGCGGGTCAGCACAAAATAAGAATAACAACAGCATCAAGCGCAGCAGAAGCCATTGTCTATTGCTGATATGAAGGCACAGATACAGCCTATATCAATGGTATTGGTTGCAGGAATAGTTATAGCAATTATAGGCACGTCGTTAATTTGGGGAATTCCTTTAATAGAAAAGCGAACAACTTTGGCAGATTTCTCTCTTGCACAAAGTTTCATTCTAGAGCTTGACAAAAAAATCACAGAAATCGCAAGCACAGGATCAGGAAGCTACACAATCCATATACCTACAGGATACTTGAGGGTTATACCTTACGGTTCTAATGATCCTGACAACAATTCCATAATCCTTGAACTTCTTGTAAAACAACCTCTTATTCTAAACGGTACAATTCCAATAAAGACCACGAGTCTTGTAGAAAATGAAACCTATGGAGAGGCAGAACCACGAATAATAACTCTTACAGCAGAGTCATCGGGAACAGGAGAGACCAGACTGAAATTCAAATTACATTATAGAGAACTCGACACAACGACACTACCTTTGAGAGGATATAAGATCGCCTTGGAAAGTCCTTTAGAAACCACGGGTGATATATCCATAACGTTTGTAAAGAATGAAATACTTCCAAATTCTGCAGGCAACGGTGGCGATTTAGTTTTAACCTATGTAAAAGTTAGTGAGGTATATTAAATTCTATACAAAAAATATTAATATGAAGGGTGTTTCTCTAATATTCGAGCAGGTTCTTCTCTTTATGATGGGTGTAACGATCTTTATTTCATGTTTCTCTGTATTTACACTTTACCAGAACTATTTTCTCAAACTTACAGGAGAGGCGCAAGCAGAGAATGTGCTAAACTATATATCTTCTCATATAATCAGGATTGCTCAGTATGATAATGAAACCAATGTGACCCTGACTCTACATATACCTAAAAGAATAGGCAATGAAGGCTATGAGGTTATACTCACAAACACGGGTCTTAATCTTACATGTCTAACAAGCGGGTATTCTATTTCATCAAGGCTTTACGGCCTTAATCATACCTTCAATCTTTCAGGAAGAATTAGGAGCATTGACGGAACTTTCATAATTTATAAGAAAGGAAACGAAATTATTATCATATAGGCGATTTTTATGAAACTGAGAATACCTGTAAGGCTTATAAAAAAATCCGTGAAACC
>CAYPCO010000066.1:2704-3842 GCA_964409265.1 uncultured archaeon
AAACCTTCTCTAAATGCTATCAGAATAGTAAGGAAGATGAAAAGAGGATATGTTCAAAAACTCAAAACAAAACAATCATTTCCCGAGCCAAAAGAGAAACCACAAATAATCATTACACCAGTTCCACATATTGCTGAGGAAAAAAAGGAAGAGAAGCTTGGTCATGTTATTGGTGGTGTCAAGGCTGTTAAGGGTGTAGAGATACCAAAAGAGCTAAAAATTGTCACACAATTACCTGTAAGAGAAGAAGATGAAACAATTGAGGCAGTAAAAAATATCAACATATTTTACAACCTTATACCTAGAAAACCCAAACCATGTGATAAGGTTTTTGCTTATGCACATATCAAATGGGAACCATCTCTTGGTCAGGTTGTATATAATGTTATAGAGCCTCCCTTGAGCCAAGATGACAAAAAAGTTATAGAGAACATAAAAAGAGAATTAGAAGATAGACTTGACGTTGATTTCGTTAAGATAGGGGAGATTAAAGCCAAAGAGATTCTTCGGGAAGAACTCGAAAAGATAATGGCATCATACAAAATAGACCCCCAAAAAAAGACCATCTTTAATTACTATATAGAAAGAGATATAATAGGTCTTGGAAAGATAGAACCTCTCATGCGTGATCCAAATATAGAAGATATATCTTGTGACGGGGTTAACATACCAATCTATGTTTATCACAGAGATCCAACTCTGGGTTCATTGAGGACCAATATACTATTCACGGATAAAGACGAGCTTGATAGTTTTGTGATAAAACTTGCTCAGAAATGTAGAAAGACCATATCCATTGCAGAGCCTTTGCTTGATGCATCACTTCCAGATGGTTCAAGAGTTCAGGCGACACTTGGAACAGACATAGCAAGAAAAGGTTCTAACTTTACTATCAGAAAATTTGCTGAGGAACCAATGACACCTACACACATGCTCGAATACAATGTCCTCGATTCGACAATGCTTGCGTATTTATGGCTTGCTATAGAAAACGGCATGTCCGTGCTGATATCAGGTGGAACGGCAACAGGAAAGACCACCCTGCTTAATGCGCTATCACTTTTCATAAGACCAAATCTGAAGATAGTAAGTATAGAAGACACACCCGAACTGAGACTGCCTCATCCACACTGGATAC
>CAYPCO010000067.1:0-3789 GCA_964409265.1 uncultured archaeon
ACCACGAAATCAATTTAAAATTTTCCTTGAAAAATCAATTCATGGTGTCAGAAATGCATGAAACCCTCCTGAATTCGATTTTTCTAAAAGAAGGTAGGTTAGCGTTTGAGAGAGGTGACTATAAAACAGCCGAGAAAATTTATAGAGAAGGTATGGAATATGCGTTTCAACATGAAAACGACGTTGGGATATATTTGGTTTTCAGAGCTATGAACAGCGTCGGTGCGGCATTATCTGCTCAAGGGAAATATAATGAAGCCTTGAATATACACAGAAAGGCAGAGGACTACCTTTACAGCAAAATAGTTAATGGTCTAGAAAAGCAACTTGTTAATCTCTATGAAATTGCAGAATTTATTCCAAGGAATAAGGCAGGAAGGCTTGATATGATGAATCCGTACATAAGCGGAAAAGCTATTGTCAGAAAAGGTAAAAAAAGCGAAAGGGATTATCACGCCTTTAAAAGGTTTATGCGAGAAGACGATATCATGAAAAAAATAAAAGCTCCCAGTGATGATGAAATTGAAGGGGTGTTATCAATGTTTTCACCAGATGATATCTTGGATATCACATGGGGATTATCTGATGTTGCCTATAATAAGGGCAGAATCATCTTCCCAGACAAAAAACAACTTGAGAGATACTACAAAGTTCTTCTTAGATTTCCTCTTTATATAGAAACATATCAAACAATAATCGAAGAGGTTGTTTTCAAGCTGAATAATCAAATTTTTTAAATCAGATTTTTCAAATTTTTACATGTCTGGAAAAATTCGTGACGGTATAGCTCTTACTTTTGATGATGTTCTTTTAGTTCCAAGAAAATCTGATGTCCTCCCTAAGGATGTTTCTGTAAAAACCAGAGTTACGAAAAAAGTTTTTATCAACATACCTATAATTAGTGCTGCTATGGATACTGTCACGGAGAGTGATATGGCTATAGCCATAGCCAGAGAGGGAGGCCTCGGTGTAATCCATAGAAACCTCACAAAGGAAAAACAAGTCGAAGAGGTCAAGAAGGTCAAAAAATCGGAAAGCTGGATAATCCATGAGCCATTGACTATATCTCCAGATGATAGCATAACCGCAGCCAGAAAACTCATGGAAGATAATAACATTTCAGGACTTCCTGTTGTGAAAAATGGAGAAATCCTTGGAATAGTAACAACAAGAGATCTTAGATTCAAGCAGGATGAGAACCTGTCTGTGAGTGATGTTATGACAAAGGATATAGTTACAATAGATGAGAATTCCAATATAGATGACGCTATAAAACTTCTCGACGAGTACAAGATAGAAAAACTCATTGTTGTTGACAAGAACGGAAGGCTTAAGGGTCTTATAACAGTTAAAGATATTGAAAAAAGCAAGATGTTTCCAAATGCATGCAAAGATAATCAAGGCAGATTAATTGTCGGGGCTGCTATAGGACCTAACGATATGGAAAGAGTATCCATGCTTATTGATGCCGGCGTTGATCTTCTTGTTCTGGATACGGCACATGGTCATTCCAAGAATGTTATAGAGACCATAAAAGAGGTAAAGAAAGAATTTGATATAGAACTGATCGCTGGTAACGTAGCAACTAAAGAAGCAACAGAAGACCTCATATCTGCCGGTGCAGATTCAGTTAAGGTTGGTATGGGTCCGGGGTCCATATGTACTACAAGAATAGTTGCTGGAACAGGTATACCGCAGATAACCGCTGTTCAGGAATGTTCTGATGTTGCTGATAGATACGATATTCCTGTGATATCTGATGGTGGTATAAAGTATTCTGGTGACATAGCAAAAGCTATAGCTGCTGGTGCATCCTGTGTCATGATAGGTTCTTTGCTTGCAGGAACCGATGAATCTCCTGGAAGAATAGTCTTTGTTGGTGGAAGAAAATATAAGCATTACAGGGGTATGGGTTCTGTTGGGGCAATATCTGACGGTTCTGTTAGATATCAAGGTGTGGGTTCTGGAAAATTTGTTCCCGAGGGGGTAGAGGGCATAGTTCCGTACAGGGGAAGTGTTAAGGAGGTCATCTATCAACTTGTTGGTGGTTTAAGATCAGCCATGGGTTATTGTGGTTGCAAAACCATAGAAGAGATGCGAAGAAACGCTGAATTCATAAGGATAACCAAGGCAGGGCTAAAAGAATCACATCCACATGATATAACCATAATAGAAGAATCACCTAACTACTGGAGAGATCAAGAAACATTCGAAGAACCCTAAGTTTTCAGCTCAATAATCTTCCTTTCTTTGAAAGGATAATCAACGCCAAGAGCTTTGTATATCTTTGGTGATGCCCCTATATCTGCCAAAAAAAGTCTCCCTATGAATTTCCTGTTTTCTGGTAACAACATACCTTTTTTAGGTAAAACAAACGTTATGGTTATGTGTGATTTTATACAGGGGTCTTCGGGCTTCCCTGTTTTGCAATTAAAACCTGATGGGACATCCACTGAGAGAATGTTTTTTCCACTTTGGTTTATCTCCTGAATTACAGATGAAACCTTTCCTCGTGGAGCGCCGCTGAGACCAAATCCTATGAGAGCATCTATCACTAAAGATTTTTTGTTAGAATCCAGGAGAATCCCTGGTCTATACATCTCCACAGGAATATCCAATCTTTCAAGTTGTCTGTATGCGAGGCTTTCTTTTTCTGGCTTTTCCAGCAAGATGATCTTGACATGTAAGCCCCAACTGTTAAGATATCTCGCAGCTACAAGACCATCTCCACCATTGTTACCTTTACCAGCAACAATTGTGATATCAATGAAACCAAGTTTTCTAGCGAGTTCTGCAACTCTTAGACCTGCTGTTTCCATCATCTGTTCAAGAGTAATGCCCGATTCTTCTATGGTTTTTTCTATATTTCTCATCTCTTCAGATGTTACACAAAGCATAAAAACCCAATAATTATTTTGTTTTATATTAAATATGATCGAGGTTGTCAAAATCCCAAAAGAGAGGAAGGCTGTTCTTATAGGCAGAGGAGGGTCCGTAAAAAAGGAGATTGAAAACAGAACAAAAACAAGAATAATCATAAAGGAAGATGTTGAGATTCATGGAGAAGATGTTGAAGGTGTTTTAACTGCTAAAGATGTTGTGACCGCTATAGGAAGAGGATTTTCACCACAAAATGCCTTTATGCTTTTTAATGAGGGATATGAGCTCCACATTATAAGTCTGAGGGGTGAGACTAAAAATACCATAAAACGGCTGATGGGAAGAGTCATAGGCAAGCAAGGAAAGGCAAGAAGAGTAATAGAAGAGCTAACAGGATGTAAGATATCTGTTTATGGTAAAACCGTTTCTATCATAGGTAAAGATGAAGACCTTAAAAGAGCTATAGATTCCGTAGAACTTCTTTTAAGCGGTAGAAAACACGGCTATGTTTATCAAATCCTTGAGAGAAAATAGTCTATTTCTTTTCAAAAACCGTGTAACCGCATCTACCACAATATTCTCGGTCTTTGTGCTTTGCCAAGAACGTTCCATCACCACATCTCGGGCAAGTTTTTCTATTTCTTACAAGCTTATCTCCTTCGATAGAGTAAAGACTATTTATCTTGACCGAGAAGTGTTTTCTGCCCGTTCTTTGTTTCTTTCCCTTTCTCCTACCCTCTCTTCTACCACCTTCTTGTCCGCCCATAAAATCACCTTGATTTATTCATTTTTATTCTTGGAATTCTTGAAATTTTACTGGTTTTATTTACTAACATTGAGGGAGTGAAAAATGGAAAAGAGGAAAATAATTAGAATTATTGGAGTTGTAGGATTACTTGGAGGGATGTT
>CAYPCO010000068.1:0-3772 GCA_964409265.1 uncultured archaeon
AAATTCATCTATCGGTTTTAATAGATATAAAAGTTTTCTGAGCATATTTAAATTTGATGGCAGATTTTATTAATCTATATCTATAATACAATCTCTGCATATAAAGTAAGATATCCTTTTTTTCCTGTCATCAAAGCTTCTACCACACTCAACACATATTAGCATAAAAACCACTTTCAATGTATACTTTAAGTTTTATATTTTAAACTTAAAATTGATATAGAATACTTAAAGTATTTAACTCTTTCTTTCAATCTAAAAAATATGAAAGAGATAACTCTGAGGGTTTTGAGACCTCCTGTTGAAGACGATATTGATCTCGACATACAATGGTTTTGTAGGTCTCTTGGACTCCTTGGTAAAAGGGATGTAAATAATACGGGTTTTAAGATATTTAAAATTCTTTTGGAGAATTGCAAAGAAGGATGTACAATTTCTGTCAACGAAATAGCCCAAAGAGTAGGTATGACAAGAACTGGTATAGTTCATCATCTTAACATCATGAGAAATGCAGGTCTCGTTATAAACCAAGGGACACATTATGAACTCCGAATGAGAAGTCTTCAGAAAACCGTTGATGAGATACGGCTTGATATAGAAAGGGTGATACAGACCATAAGAGATGTTGCAACAGATATAGATAAAAGATTAAATCTTCCAGTAAGATATATTAGCACTCATGCTTAATATAAGGAGGTGATTAAATGGCAAATCCTGTACTTGCAAACCTTGGAGGACAACCTGTTCTCATACTTCCTGAAGGAA
This sequence comes from uncultured archaeon, assembly GCA_964409265.1. Classification (GTDB taxonomy): domain Archaea; phylum Aenigmatarchaeota; class Aenigmatarchaeia; order QMZP01; family QMZP01; genus CAYPCO01. The sequence continues at coordinate 766 of CAYPCO010000068.1, forward strand.
CAACGAGAACAAAAGGAAGAGAAGCACAAAAAAACAACATCGCAGCAGCAAAGGCAGTGGCGGATGCAGTAAGGACAACCCTTGGACCCAAGGGTATGGATAAGATGTTAGTGGACTCCTTGGGGGACGTAGTAATAACAAACGACGGTGCAACAATTTTGGACGAAATGCAGATAGAGCATCCAGCAGCAAAGATGATGGTTGAGATAGCAAAGACACAAGACAAAATAGTGGGTGATGGAACAACAACGGCAGTTGTTCTTTCAGGAGAGCTTTTAAAAAAGGCAGAAGAGCTTCTTGATCAGGAAATTCATCCTTCAGTGATAACCAAGGGATTCAGATCAGCAAAGGCTAAGGCTTTAGAGGTATTGAACACCATAGCAAAGAATGTTTCCATAGATGATGAAAAAACACTTATTCAGATAGCTGAGACAGCAATGACAGGTAAATCAGCAGAAAAGGCATCCAAGGAACTTGCAAGAATAGCAGTTAAGGCAATAAAACTTGTCGCTGAGAGAAAAGGTGACAGCATAGAGATCGACACAGACCATATAAAGATAGAAAAGAAGGAGGGTGGCGCAATCAATGATACACAGTTGATTAACGGAATACTAATAGACAAAGAAGTGGTCCATGCAGCCATGCCAAAGAAGATAGAAAAAGCAAAGATAGCTTTGCTTGATTGCGCATTAGAAATAAAGGAGTTAGAAGGGGATGCAAAGATAAGTATAGATTCTCCAGAGAAGATGCAGGCATTCCTTGATCAACAGGAGTCTATGCTCAGAGACATGGTCGAAAAGATAAAATCAACAGGAGCTAACGTGGTTTTCTGTCAGAAGGGCATAGATGACCTTGCCCAGCATTACTTAGCAAAGGAAGGAATTCTTGCAGCAAGAAGGGTAAAGAAATCAGATATGGAAGCCTTATCAAGAGCAACAGGGGCAAGAATAGTGAGTAACATAAATGACCTAACAAAGGACGATCTCGGATATGCAGGTCTTGTAGAGGAGAGAAAGGTTGCCGGTGATGAGATGATATTTGTTGAACAGTGCAAAACACCGAAAGCAGTAACTATCCTAATAAGAGGTGGAACAGAACATGTTGTTGATGAAGTGGAAAGAGCAATGCAGGACGCAATAAAGGGAATAGCATCTGCCCTCGAACTTGGTAAATACGTTGCAGGTGGTGGTGCACCAGAGATAAAGATAGCCAGAGAGCTCAGAAAATATGCAGAGAAGTTTAAAGGAAGAGAACAGCTTGCTGTTCTTGCATTTGCAGATGCAATGGAGGTCATACCAAGAAGTCTTGCAGAAAATGCAGGTCTTGATCCCATAGACAAGCTTGCTGCATTGAGATCAGAACACGATAAAGGTCGAGTAACATTCGGTTTAGATGTGTTTTCAGGAGAGATTCAGGACATGGAGAAGCTTGGTGTTGTCGAGCCACTTAAGATAAAACTTCAAGCAGTGAAGTCAGCAGCAGAGGCAGCAGAGATGATACTGAGAATAGACGATGTAATAGCAGCTGGTAAAACAGAGCCCAGCAGCGGCCCTAAAATGCCAGAGACGGGTGAATACTAAACCATGAAAAAAACCATTTCCTCCTTTCTTTTTATTATTGTTTTAATCGTTGCAGTATCGGGATTATTTCTTCTGAATCAGAAAACAGAACCTCAACAAACTAAAGACGGTCTCATCTCTTATAAAAACCGACTTCCACCAAAATACACCGAAACAATTATAAGGGAAAATCCCAGGGTTTATAAAATAGTTTACGAAAGCAAAGATGCGAATATATATGCTTTACTAACTCTTCCTAAAGAAGGCAGAAATCCTGTTTTCATAATTCTTCCAGCTGCTTCTATTACTAAGGAAATAGAACAAAACTATCTAGGCAATGATCTCAATAAACTAGGATTCGCAACATTTATAATAGACCAGAGAGGTTATGGCGAAACAGATGGTTATGTTCCACCTATAGATGAGGATATACAACTTTATCTTAAAGGAGAGGAGCCGTTCCAATATAAGATGGTCTACGACGCTCTTGCTGCATATGATCTATTAAGAACAAGAGATGACATAGATCCAGAAAGGATATACATAGCTGGTGAAAGCATGGGCGGAAGATATGCTATAATAGCCGCGGCTATAGAACCCGGAATAAAAGGTGTTCTCGCAGTAAGTACGTCAGGATATGATATAGGTGGTTATAAGAACGAGGATTTCTATCCATATCTTTACTCTATAAATCCCGATAATTATATATCCCTGATATCACCAAGGCCTATAGTTATGGTCCACTCAAAGGATGATCCTGTTATATCCTTTGGGATGGCAGAGTATACATTCTCTTTAGCAAAAGAACCAAAGAAGTTCATAAATGTCTCCGGTGGACATGGCTCTGAGAGCATAATAACAGACTTTGTAGAAGATGCTGTAAGCTTTCTAACTCGGTAATAATTTAAAATAGCTGTTAACAATTTATATCAAAATCTCAAATATTTGAAGGTTGTGTTATGGTCAGAAAGCATCTGAGAAAAATCAAAGACGGTCTTAAAAGATTAGTTAGGGCAGTTTTTAGAAAGAAAAGGGATATAAAAATAGGTCTCTATGGTCCGGTAAATTCTGGAAAAACAACTCTTGCAAACAGAATATGCCTCGATTGGCTTGGTGAGGAATTAGGAAAGGTTTCTGTTATTCCACACGAAACAAGAGAAATCCAGATGAAAGAGAAGGTGACAATCAAGTCTAATGGTAAATCCTTAACATTTAATCTGGTAGACACACCTGGTATAGCAACAAAAATAGACTACGAAGAATTTCTTAAATTCGGTCTTAGCAGAAGGGTAGCAAAAGAAAGAGCACGAGAAGCAACTAAAGGTGTTATAGAGGCAATAAAATGGTTGGACAAGATGGATATGGTTTTGGTAGTTCTTGACTCCACCAAAGACCCTTTAACACAGGTTAATTTGACTATCCTCGGAAATCTCGATGCAAGAAAGATT
>CAYPCO010000069.1:0-3736 GCA_964409265.1 uncultured archaeon
TATCAGTATAGCCCATCCGTAAGTCATCAAATACTCCATCGCAGATTGTGCCTTTTTCATAATTATCTTTTAATTATTCGTTGTGGATATATAAATAAATTTACCTGTTCCAATAATTGGTTATGAGCGTGAGGAACCCGGTTGTAGCAGGAATGTTTTATCCTGATGATCCAGAGAATCTTAAAAAACAATTACATAGCCTCTTTTCTCAGGTAAAGATCAGGAAAACCTATCAAGGAGTGATATCACCCCATGCCGGTTATGTATATTCTGGCCTGACAGCAGCATATGCAATAAAGTCTCTTAAAAGGTCAAAGCGCTTCATAATATTGGGTCCGAATCACACGGGATTTGGTTCTAAGTTTGCTGTAGATCCAAATACACAATGGGAGACTCCTCTTGGAAGGTGCAGCATAGACACAAAGTTAAAAACCGAGATAATGAAATGTGAACTCGTTGATGAGGATGAACTATCACACCATGCAGAACACTCTATAGAAGTTCAATTACCATTCCTTCAATACAGATTCAAAAGATTCACGTTTCTACCTCTATGTGTAATGGCTGAAGGATATTCGGAGAGATTTTTATCAGAATGTGATGCCCTTGCAGAGGTTATAGCACATATCTTAAATAAATACACGGACACGAGTATAGTAGTAAGTTCGGATTTTTCACACTATTTACCTGATGAAATTGCAAGAAAAAAAGACGATTTGGCTATGCAAAGAATAGTAAGACTCGACGTTGAAGGCTTTTTTCAAACACTCGAAAGAATAAATGCAAGTATTTGTGGTTATGCCCCAATAACGATTCTCATGCTTGTAGCAAAAAAACTAGGAATGAAAAAAGCAGAACTGATACATTATTCAACTTCAGGTGAGGTAACAAAGGACTTTGACTCAGTTGTTAGCTACGCTGCTGTTGGTTTTAAGTGATCACCCACCGATTCTGAACACCTTTGTTCCACAATTCGGGCAGACGCCCTTTTTTGCCTTCTTCCCATTCTTCAATGTCACTGTCTGTTCGTCCTTCATTGTTACCTTTTTCTTGCACTTAACACAATATGCTTCAGTCATACTAACCTCCTTTTGTGTATAAATATGGAAAAGTTCCTAATAAACATATATGTCACTGCCTTTAAAGACTGTAGAGAGGATATTAAGAGAAGCTGGTGCTGTAAGAGTATCAAGATCTGCTTCACAAGAACTTGCTGCATTCCTTGAAAGGTTCGTATCAAAACTAAGCAAGGAAGCGTTTGAGATTGCCGAGCACTCCGGAAGAAAGACCGTGACAGATTCTGATATTCTTCTCGCGAGAAAGAGATTGCAAAAGATTTAAACCCCGGGCAACAATCTTATTAAAGTGAGAGCATGCCTTGTGGAAGGAAAAGAAAAAGAAAGAAAATAAAGAAGCACAAGCTCAAGAAAAGAAGGAAAAAGATGAGGCACAGAAAGAAGAAGTGATGGTATGGATTTTGATTCAAGAAGTTCTAGGATCTCAGTTGCTCTTCACACAGTCGCTGGTTTTTTTAGTGGTTGGTTCTCCTTTCACATAGCTCAATTTTACGGCAATCTCGTTTCAATAGCTGTTGGTGTATTGATTCTCATTATGATTGGCTATATTACAGAATTTATTGTGAAAAAGAAAGGTATCTCGTGGTGGATGGGTAATGGTGGAATTCTTTATCTTTTCTTTTGGTTTATCTCTTGGGTGTTTTTCTTGAACCTATGAAATTCTTACTTGATACCAACATATTGATGTCTATAGAATCGTTGAAGATAGATTTAGTCTCAGAACTCAGTAAATTCGGTAAACCAGAGCTCTACACACTTGATGTTGTCAAAAAGGAGCTTATCAAAAAATCCAATATACAAGCAAAGATCGCTCTGGAATTCATAAAAAGATTCAAGGTAAAGGTCATAAAATCTTCGGGACAGGATGCAGACAGCGAGATAGTAAGAACAGCGTCCGAAAAAGGGTTTGTTGTGTGCACACAAGATAAAGCATTAATCAAAAGGCTTGTTAGGAAAGGTGTTAAGGTTGTTTATATAAGACAGAAAAGATTTCTTGAAATGTTTTGATTACAAACTTCGAGAAACGGTTAAAACCTCAACAGATTGCACACCTTTAATAGACCTTATTTTCTCCTCAAGATCTTCCAAAAAATTCTCTTCATCAGGAACTATTTTGGTTACCTTCAATGCTTTTAACCCGAACGCAACCGGTTCTTCTTCTATTTTCTGTGGTTCGAGTTCGTCAAGGCCTTTTTTAACATCCTCAATAACATCAACACCTTCCGGCATTACCCTTAAAACAACTATGACGTCACCCATACTCTCACGGTCCGACAAAACCACAATTAGGACAAACATATGTATTCATGAGCTTTCTACATTTCTCACATCTTATTATCTTTGCCTTGCCACATCTTGGGCATTTGAACTCTACCCAAGACTCTTCGGTTTCAACGCTCATACCACAACTCGTGCACTTCATGGGGTAATATTAAGCACTAAAGGTTTATATATTTACTCCCAAAAGAACTCGAAATTTCTAAGCTCATGAATGGTCTTGGGTTTTGTTTTATGTTTCCAATACAAAACAAGTAAAAAACCCGTTACTATTCCTCCCAAATGTCCAAAATTGGCTATACCGGGTTCAAGTCCTGTTAAACCAAGAAATAACTCGATAAACGCCAACAAGAAGACAGCTGATATTGCTGGTAATGGTATACCAGGCGGTATAAATATGACGTTTTTTGGAAACATGAGACCGTACGCTGCCATTATACCGAAAACAGCACCAGATGCTCCTATCATCGGAACGTTTGACACGCCCATCAAAAGTATGTAAAAGACCGCAGAACCAACACCAGAAACAAGATAAAGTGTTATGAATCTTCTCGCTCCAAGTGCGTACTCAACGACTGTTCCGAACATGAAAAGAACAAACATGTTTATGGTTATATGCATCAGGCCGCCATGAAGAAACATATAGGTTAAGAACTGCCAATACCATCCCTGCACAGCTTGAACAGGTGTCAATGCAAATACATCCATGAAAATCGAGTAAAAAATATTCTGGAGTATAAAGACAACTATGTTTATTGCTATAAGAGTGTATGTGACTCTCATATCACTTCCTCTTCTTTCCGAATTTCTTCCAAAGAATATAGACGCACACAACAGCGACAATAACAACAATCACAGCGGTGATATCACTTCCTTTTCCTGACTGATAAGATATAACAACAGTTTTGGTAACACTGGCTCTTTCAAGTCCGGGTCCTATATACTCTATAATAAGCTCTCCCGACCCTTTCTCAACTAAAGGAAAACTTAGTGTGGTCTTTTTACTTGCCTTTAGCTGACTAACATAATCAACACCAATGGTTTTATTTTCTATTACGAGTGTTGATTCTATGGATTTTACATCCGCTGTTCCAACGTTCGCTATCTCAAACTTCACGAGATTCCTTTCCAAGTCAATCTCGGTATTTATTAGTTCTATGAGAACCTTTCCTGTTACTGGTATGCCTATGATGAACGACTCTTCACGATCTGTATTACTCTCATCTTTGTATACGGCCTGAAGAGTTGCCTGATACGTCTTATACTCAGCGGATGTATCTATATTCACGACGAGCTCAAATGATTTTTCTTCTCCAGGAAGCATATCGCCTACATACGCTGTTCCTCCAGAAAGAACAGGAACTATCACGTCAGTATCAGAT
>CAYPCO010000070.1:0-3688 GCA_964409265.1 uncultured archaeon
GGTCAAGGCTTCACATGAAAATGGATGGAAAACAGGTTCAACGGGTTGGGGCTATTCATGGGATCCCGAAAAGGCTAAGAAGCTCATGCCGAGAGCTCATACAACAGCTTGTTCCGCAAGAAGGCTTGCATCTGGTATCGAAATCCCAGGAAAATACTTCTCGATATCGAGGTGTTACAGACCTGATGTTATAGATGCTACCCATGGTGTTGAGTTTAATCAGATGGAAGGTATAGTTATAGATGAATCTTTAACATTCAAGGAAATGTTGGGTCTCCTTAAGATGTTTGCAATAGAGATCGCTGGTGCAGAGAAGGTCAGGTTTTATCCAGATTACTATCCATTTACAGAACCTTCTGTTCAACTATCTGCAAGGCATCCCGAGATGGGATGGGTAGAATTCGCAGGCGCTGGCATCTTCAGACCTGAACTTACAGAACCTCTGGGTGTTGACCAGCCTGTGATTGCTTGGGGATTTGGAATAGATCGATTAGCAATGTATAAACTGGGTATAAAAGACATAAGATATCTCTTCAGTCAAGACATACAATGGTTAAGGGAACAAAAGGTTTTAAGGTGGTAAGATGCCAACAATTGAGGTTTCATATCACGATCTTTGTAGGCTCATAGGAAAAAACATACCGTTCAAGGAGTTGTCCGAAAAGGCAATACTCTATGCAAAAGGAGAAATAGATGAAGTTGATGGTGACAGTCTTAAAATAGACATAAAAGATACCAATAGACCTGATCTCTGGTCGGCAGAAGGGATAGCAAGAGAGATAAAGGGCAGATATGGATATCCTGGTCTTCCGGAGTATCCAACACAACCTTCGGGATTGAAGGTAATTGTTGACAGAAAAATGAAGTCCATAAGACCTTATACCGTTTGTGCGGTTGTCAAGGATCTTGATATAGACGAGCACGTTCTTTCTCAAATGATTCAACTACAGGAAAAAGTCTCGATAACCTTTGGTCGTAATCGGAAGGAAGTCGCCATAGGTGTTTATGATTTCGACAAAATAACACCTCCCATAAAGTTCACTGCATTTAAGCCTAAAGAGCTCAGATTTGTCCCTTTAGAATTCAAGAAAGAGATGACCCTTGATGAAATTTTGAAAGAACATCCTAAAGGAAAAGAATACGGTCATCTTCTTCAAAACCTTCCAGAATACCCAATATTCATCGATGCAAATCAAGAGGTTCTTTCCATGCCGCCCATCATAAATTCAGATTATACAGGAAAAGTCACCCAAGAAACGAGAGATCTATTTATCGAATGTTCTGGTTTCAATCTAAAGTTTCTTATGCCAGCTCTTAATGTCATAGTCACAGCTCTCGCAGAAAGAGGCGGAAAAATAGAAACAGTTGAGGTTGTTTATCCCGATAGAAAACTTATCACACCCGACCTTTCTCCTAAAAGGTTTTCTCTCAATCCTGATTATGTTAGAAAGATATCAGGTCTCAATCTTTCTACAAAGGATATGTGTGTGCTCTTGGAACAGGCAAGATATAAGACATCTATAAAGAAGGAAAAAATAGAGCTTCTCTGTCCCGCTTATAGACAGGATATAATGCATGAAAGGGATGTTGTAGAGGATATAATAATCTCTTATGGTTACAATAAAGTCGAACCCATCTTCCCAAAGCTTTTCACAATAGGTTCACAGGAAAAGATAGAAGAGTTTGGTTATATAGCATCAGAGATAATGATAGGTATGGGATTTCAAGAGATAATGTCCTATACACTTACAAACAAGAATAATCTTTTTGGAAGAATGCTTCTTAAAGAATCCCAGGTTGCCGAAATAGAGAATCCAGTCTCATCTAACTGGTGTGTTTTTAGAAACTGGTTATTGCCGTCTTTAATGGAATTTCTTTCAAAGAACAAACACAGAGAATATCCTCAGAAGATTTTTGAGATTGGTGACGTAGTTATTATAGACCACACTCAAGAAACTAAAACAAGAAACCCTAGGAAGCTTGCATGTGCCATAACAGACACGAAAATAGGGTATGAGGATGTAACCAGCGTTTTGGATGCTTTTTTCAGAAATCTTAATCTTAGATACACCATGAAAAAGATAAAACACTCGAGTTTTATTTCAGGAAGGGTTGCTTCCATTTTTGTAGAAGGAAATGAGGTAGGTTTTATTGGAGAGGTTCATCCACAGGTTCTAAACAACTGGGAGTTAGAAAAACCTGTTGCTGCATTTGAGATCGATCTATCAAAGATATTAGATGTTTTGGATTGATCTATTTCAACCAACCAAACATTCTATGAATTAAGGGAAGTTTTATTTGATGTTCTCTGCCAAGGAGGGATGCTGCTATTGCCATGAACTGTTGAGCCGCTACTGATTTCGGATTGTATACAACCACAGGTTGCTTATTCGCTATAGATTTTGGAACGTTCATATCCTCCCAAACCTCTCCTATGATAGGAACCTCCAAGAATTCTTGGATTCTATCTGAAGAGATTTCATGCGGTTTTCTTTTAACTCTATTAACAACAACACCAACTGGTTGTGTTCCATAACTTCTTGCCATCTTTAAAACCTTCAAAGCATCGGTCAATGAAGGCACGTCAGGATTTGTAACGAGAATAACCTCATCAGCTGCTCTTATTGTCGATATAGTTTCTCTGCCTATACCCGCAGCAGAATCTATAAGAACAAAATCTGTATCTCCTATAAGCTTATAAAAAACATCCACAAATCTTTGTGTATCCGGTTCTATGAACTTCGAAAGGGATATATCAGATGGTAAAACCCTAAATCCAGCTGGATGATAATAAATTGCGTCCAGAATTCTTGCCCGACCTTTTATAACATCTTGAAGGGTTACAGGGTACATTGGAATGCCAAGATGTATACCAAGATTTGCCGTCGTCAGATTACCATCTATAGCAACAACAGATGTGTTGAATCTTGCAAGGGCAGCAGAAAGATTTGCAACAAGCGTTGTCTTACCAACACCACCTTTACCTGAAGCAATAGCAATAATTCTTGTCATAGTTAATTATTCTTTTTAACGATTAAAAAGGTTAAGCGGACCCGGAGGGATTTTCGCAAAACTTTCTTGATTAACCTTCTTTTCTAAAGAAGGTTATTTCGAACCCTCGACCTTCACCTTAGGAGGGTGCCGCTCTATCCAACTGAGCTACGGGTCCACTTATTATAACATTTTTCTAAATAATAAAATATGAAATTTAAACCATTAACGGCTTTGTTTGTTTTAATCTTCTTATGTGGTTGCGTTTCTGAATCAGGTATGATGGTTCATAATATATCTAAAGCAACGTACTCACAAAATGAAACCGAATCGACGGGAATAAGTAACGAAACGTATAGCATTAGCAAGCCCGAAAACGGATCTCAAAACATCTCATACATCTTGAACGAAACTCAGGAAGAGAACAATACATGCGAAATCCGATGCGGTCCGTGTGAATATATAGAAAACTGCACATGCATAACGCTCTATCCATGTAATGGTAACGGTATATGTGAAGAAGGCGAATATGGATTTTCAGATGATTGTCCAGACTGTAATGACAACAATCCATGCACACAGGACGGTTATGATTACAAAGAGAAAAGGTGTATAAACGAGCCAATCGTGCCTTGTTGCGGTAACAACATATGTGAAGATGGTGAAAGTCAATCGTGTCGAGATTGTTCACAACAAT
>CAYPCO010000071.1:0-3675 GCA_964409265.1 uncultured archaeon
TTCTTGCTCTGGGTATCGCTCTTCTTGTAATAGCGGCCTTTGTAGAGGTCTATGTTTAGCTAAAATCGTTTTTTGTCGAATAACTATTTATAAAGAAGCGTACCTATTACTATATATTAGGTGAATATATGGAACAAAGCTTAGGAAGCTGGGCATTCATCTTGGGAGTTCTAGTGGCTGTCGTCGGTGGTGCAATAGGAGGCTGGCTGACAGGAGCAGGTCCATGGATAACATTGCTTTTAGTGGTTCTAGGGTTAATAGTGGGTTTCCTTAACATCTCACAGAAGGAAGTAAATGACTTCCTTATAGCAGCAATCGCTCTTGGAACAGTAGGATGGATAGCAAATTTGGCATCAATAGACACTGTAATACCTGTTCTTGGTTCAGTACTTCAGGCAATCGTAGCAAATGTAGTGGCTTTCGTAGCACCAGCAGCTCTCGTGGTTGCGTTAAAGGCAGTGTGGGCATTGGCATCGAAGCCAGCGTAAACCAGCAAGGCCAATAAACACTGTTGTAGTACCATTGTTTTTTTTTATTTTTATTTTTCGAGGTGATTCACTTGCAGGGAGAAACCTATGAACTGCTTGAAAGATTTTTCAATAGATTAAGCGATTCTCTAAGATCGTTTATTTTTGCTCTAATAATTACGTGTGTTTTTTACATAATGATATACGTTCTTAAGTTCTTTGAGATAATAACAAGAGAGTTTGAACCACCCTGGCTCTTTGTCTTTGCGTTATTGTTTTTTGTGTTTTATCTCTACTATAAGATAAAGGTTATCAGAGAAAAAAGGAATGTCATAGAATAGATTATTTTTTGCGTTTTTTGGTGTGTTTTTTCGGTTCTTCAGGTTTCAATCTATTACCACAATTATAGCAATATTTGTTCATTAGTTGATTTTCTGCACCACACTTAGGGCAAACCATTATCTTTATAACCTTCACTTGTTGAGTTTCTGGCTGTGATTGTCCTTGGAAAACATTTTGTTGTGTTTGCTGTGGTGTGATCTGTTCTTGTGGTTTTGATACTTTCTGTGATATCTTTGAGATTTTCTGAGCCAGAGATTCCTTTAAAGATTTAGTTTCTTGTTTTGCTTCGGTTTCTTCTACATGTTCTTCAGGAATGTACCCTGTAACATTTTCTAAAAGGTCTGATCCTTGATAGCTTCTCTCAAGCATTCTTTTTCTTCCTTGTGCCGCCCCAATAACAGACAAGGCAAGACCTATAAGCATTATAACAAAACTCGTAGCGGCCAATTGCGGGGCAAGAGCCAAAATCACTATCCCAATAATAACAACGAATATGCCAATTATGTACATTCCAAGTATCTTGAAGTATTGTCTATCCATTGTTAATTATTTGTGTGAGATTCTATAAAAATATTAGAACACGTCCGAAGTAACCTCTTCATATATCTCTTTCATCACATCTCTATAGTCCGCTTTACCTCTCTCTATTTCATCCATTTTTTCTTGAAGTTTCCTTGTTCTCTCTTCTGAAACGAATTTCTCATATCTTGAGAAAAGATAGTCGCAGACCTTTCTGCCTAATGGTGTTGGAAACAATCTTCTCTTTATTTCAAACACATATTTTCTAAGGAAAAGTTTCTCTATTATCGTTGAATAGGTCGATGGCCTTCCAATCATCTTATCTTTCATCTGTTTTATCACATCTGCCTGTGTGTAAGGGTATTCTTCTGGAACAAGAACATGCCTCAATCTTATTTTGAGCTTACCTGTTGGAATTTCTTTTTTAACCAGAACTCCTCTATAAAGCTCGAACGCTTTGCCATTGGCTTGGACGATTCTTTCATCAATCATAGAGCTTTCGTCATATTCTATTCTATACCTCTTAACCTTGACTCTATAATCCTTACATTGACTTGCCATAAATCTTCTAAAAATCATATCGTAAAGTGCGAGATGTTGTTGTGTAAGATTTTCAACATGGAGTATACCCTCGTATATCATTCTCTGAATGGTCTCTTTTTCATAAGGCCTTGTGGGTCTTATACATTCATGAGCACCATGCTTTGATACAGCCCATGTTCTCCCTTGAAAATCCTTACCAAGATAGTCCTGAGCTATTTTCTTTCCTGTTTCACTCACGTATATAGAATCGGTTCTGTGATACGTTATAAGCCCGTTCTCAAATAAATCTTGAGCAAGAGACATAGCAAGACCTGATGATATTTTAAGAAGATTGTTTGCATCTCTTAACATCTCATCAGTTGTATAAGGTGGTAAAGGGGTCTTGTTTTCCTCTCTTTCTTCTTCAATTACTACGTTAACGTTGAGCTCTCTCTGATTCACATCTTCAAAGGCAAGGCCTAACTCTGGGGAATATGCAATTCTTTTCTTTTTTCTAAACCTTTCACTCTTTTCTATAATCCATTTGAGAACAGGTGTTTGAACCCTGCCTGCAGATATATTCTTCCTTCTAAACACTTGCTGTAGTTTACTGGAAAGAACGAATCCTATCCATCTGTCTTCAACTCTTCTGATTATTTGTGCTTTGACGAGAGATTCATCTATATCTCTAAGCTCTGAAAGGGCTTTTTTTATTGCATGATATGTTATTTCATGAAATTCTGCTCTTTTGATAGTTGATATTCCTGAAAACATGTTTGAAAGGTCCCATGCGATCTTTTCACCCTCTGCGTCCGGATCAGTCCCTATTATGACAAAACCTGTCTCGGATGCTATCTTTCTAAGAGACTCTATTCTATTTTTAGAATCGTCTATATCCTCACTGCCACATCTTATACACACGTTCATGGAGGCAGTGGTTTGATACCCACAGCTTCTGCATCTTTTTATAGATGTATAGACAGGAATGAATTCTCTGTTAATAATGTCGACACCATGAAAACCTCGATTTACTGTTAGATCGGTAACATGTCCCAGACATGCCGTGATCATGAGTATATGTCTTTCTGCCGGAACCTCGTATACTATGATATTATCTATCAGTTTAACACCGGGATTTCCAAAAAACCTCGCTATATGCTTAGCCTTGGTTGGGCTCTCAACGATAAAAAGAGCTGGTTTTATAACATCCTTGACACCTTTTCCAGCTTTTCTTGTGTTGTCTATCTCTTCAATGAGTTTTTCAAAATCAACCTCTTTCACATCCTTAAAGAATATATTATAGTATTCGGCCTTTTTGGTGAATGTATTGAGCAGTTCCTTATCATCTTCTAAAAGAAACGATGCTCCCTTGGTCAGGCCGTGAATAACAAGCCTGGATGATCTACCTGAACCCTGAAGATACGTTCTTATGTCAGGCGTGATTATCTTATTCTCCCTTACAACGATGTTGTCAGGTTTTTCCTTCTTTATGATATCGATCACAAGGCTTTTCAGTATCTCAAGTTCCTTAGGATGTTTTTCAATAAAGGGTAAGATGTGCAAATACTTTCTTATCCTTTCATTTTTCCTTAGCATAAGAGAGAGTATCTTAACCATTTTGGGTGTTAACTGCTCAAAACTCATCTCAAACACAGGAGCACCTATGAATATCACGTATCGGATTGTATAAGGCAGATCCAAACCTCGGACAAGGTTACCATAATAGTATGACGTTCCTATAAGATAATCCAATTCACCGCGCTCGAATTTCTCATAATCCTTACTACCTTTACCAGAAACAACCACACCTATCTTGAATTCCTTC
>CAYPCO010000072.1:0-3642 GCA_964409265.1 uncultured archaeon
GGTAAAACACCGACAGAAGCTGTTGGGCTTTTTAAGGATTGAAACATAAGTGGCATGAGTTGATTGAGCTGACAACAATTTATCAGTTAAAATTATTTCGCCAACAATAAGTTTACAGAACCGTTTATCGAAATCTTTATAAATGTTAAAATTAATCATTGATAAGTGATAAAATGGGTTATATAAACAGGAAAGACTATATCAAGTGGAAGTGTGATCTTTATAGCTGTCTTCTTCCCAATGAGGCTGATGGATGGAGTATGCCTTTACCTGATCTATACCCTGTTTTAGGTGAAGAAGCAAAGGACGTTATGTTAAAACCGTCTGTGGAAACCTTTATTGATGAGGCAAGCCCCAGACAGCTTGGTGAAAAACTTGCATTTTACTACATCTTTAGAGACAGAGGACCACATTTTGATATGCTCTCTGAAGATGTCAAGAAGAGAAGAACGCAAATCATGTGTAAGAAGCACAGGATAAAATATGAAGATGATCAGAACGACCCACTTCTTTATGTTGAAGATTTGATATCAACACTGATCAAAAAAGGTCCCAATATCCTCAGGGAAATATACAGAAGAGAATTGAAAAAAGGCTGTAGAGAAATGTTCAGTCTTATAGATGATGAAGTCAAGGTAGAAAAGGAAATAAACGATTTGAACTATGAAATCGATGTTTCTTCTGGTAATTTTTATTTAAGACGTCCTTTCTGAGTTGTTGAAAAGGCCTAATTGTTTTCTAAATTCAGGGAGTTTATCCCTCAACTTTGCGTACATTTCCATAAATGCCTCTGCTTCCTTTTTAACATAGTCGATTATCTTGTCATATTCTCGATTGTGATACCAAACGGGAACCATTAGGCCTGAAGTTTCCTTTTTAGAAAACTTATCAAGTCCTGAATCTTTAAGACGAAATGCATTCATACCTATGCATATATGTTTGATATCTATGGTAGGTAAATCGTTATAAATAAACCACGGATCATAGTTTATGCCGTAAACCTTGGCACGACCCATTAGCATGCCCAAATCAAAATATATGTTATGACCAACCGGAACAAACTCCCATAATCTTTGAGGATGAAGCATGCTTGCAATCTTTTTTATTATCTCTTCTTCTGAACTTTCCCACTCTTTAAATATCCTCAGAGGACTTTTCGGTTTTCCATCCTCTCCTATAAGTTGATACTGAATGGTTATTATTTTGCAGTTTTTAGGGCTTGGGTTAGGGATTCTTTTACCTTCCTTAAGTCTCTGAATAATTTTCTCGTTGGTGTACGCTATTTCCACATCGAAATACATGTTTGTCATACTTCCTTTATCCTCCCCCAAATCTTCACGAATAACCTATCTATCGCGTCAAGTTTTTTTCCAAAACCAATCTTAAATCTTTCATATTCTTGGTTATTGTAGAGTCTAACGAGCTCTCTATCAGAGGGAATAACTATCTCTATACCGTATTTTTTGATGTAATGGTCAAGCCCCTTTATAATGCCCTGATTGATAAATGTTAGGATCATGAAGAGATCCTCTATGTTAGAGAAATTTATCTTTTTAAAGAATCTGTCAAACGATGTCAGACCGTACGATTTGAGAAGCAGAAGAGGTATATCAAATTTGAGCACGTTAAAGCCTATTATAATCTTATCATCTACACTCGTGAAGTAGTTTATAAAATTCTCAATGAGCTGTTTTTCTGAGCTGTATTCCCATATATTCCAAAACCTTGTTTGGTTGGGCGTTTTTATACCTATGGAAAGTACCTTAGAATCATGAGAGAAACCATCTGTCTGAACACCCAATATCATATTTAGGTGTAGGCAGAATAATTAATAAGTCTTTAGACAAGATAAAAATTGATGGACAGTATTATTTCTGAGATTGAAAGAATAGTTGCAGACGAGCTAAGAAATTCTGCTATGATAACTCATGATTTCAACCATTGCTATAGGGTCGGCATCGGATCTAGATGGTTTGTAAAGATCCTTGGTGGTGATAAAGAAGATGAGAAACTTGCATATATAGCTGGTCTGCTTCATGATATTGTTAGACCAGCAACAGAGAAGATAGATCATGCTGTCCTGAGCGCCAACAAGGCAAGGGAGATTCTTGAAAAACTCGGGCTACCACAAGACACAATAGAAAAGATAGTACTTCCTATCAAGGATCATAGAAGACCCACACAATGGACATCGGTTTTACATCAGTCTGTCTATCTTGCTGACAAGATTCTTGAGCAGATGGGTGCTTACATAGTTTTTAGAAGGTGTGTGTTTGTTGGTGAGTGTGAAGATTATATAAACAGCGATCCTTTACGGTCTATAGAACACCAGTTCCAAAAAAGGCTTCAAAAATTTGACGAAAATGCTTTTCCTCTTGAAGTTAAAAATCTTGTCAGATATCAGTACACATGGCCTGAGATGTTTTTGAAATCTTTAGAGAAAGGAGAAGCTTGGGCAGTAACCCTTGCTAAGGAAGGGTTTAAAATAGGTAAGAACAAGTCTTCTACTGTGGACGAGTTTATAAGAAATTTTAATCCAGAAGATGATGAAAGCGAAAAGTTCCAAAGAGAAGCCCTGGATTATATAGAAGGTAAAAAATTCTTAGAGTTTAAAACCATGATAAAGAATAAAAACTTTAAAATTTTATCTTCAAAGTATGAAGCTTTATGAAAAGAAAGGCAAGACAGAATTTTACGGATTTATAACATCAGACAATGAGCCAGGAGTAATTGTCATTCAACGTTCTGATTGGTATGTTGCAGGAATAAAACCATGGTATGATAGATTGATATTTTTTAAAGGATTTAAACTCGATGACGAAACCTTCGAAAATATTCCATGGAAGGACATGGTTAATGGAAATATAACCATTAGTCAATACCTTTCATCTGTCATGGACTATAAAGACAAACTCAAAGAATTGTTCAATTCTAAACTATCTGTTAGAAAACTAAAGAAGATCATGAATGTATACCAAGAATATAGAGATTCTGATTTTCCATTCAAATATAATCGCACGGCATTCGAAAGGTTCTGTGAAAACTATCTAAAAAACTTTTTATTAGTTTAAAAATAAAAATTATACATGGTTAATGCTGCAAAGGTTCCAACAGGAATACCTGGTTTTGATAAGCTTATAAATGGTGGTTTCGAACCGTACAGTATCAACCTTATCACAGGGAAAACAGGAACAGGAAAATCTATCTTTTGTACACAGTTCCTTTATAATGGTGTTGTGATGTATGGTGAAAAAGGTCTTTACGTTACGACAGAAGAACATCCCGACTTCATAAGGAGACAGGCAGCTGCTGTTGGAATGAACCTGCAAGATCTTGAAAAGAAAGGATATATTACAATAGTTGGTTTGGAACCCTTTGAGGTTGATTTGCTCACGACCAAGACGAGTGAATTTATATCATCAACAGGAGCGAAACGTGTTGTTATAGATTCTGTGAGCATGTTCGAGCTTTACATAAACGAACCGTTCAAGATAAGGAAGGCCCTTTTCAAATTCCTTCAGAATATAAGACAGATGGGTGTTACAGTCCTTGTTACAGCCGAGGTTCTTGAGGAGAGCAATGCCCTTTCCAGGTTTGGTGTTATAGAATTTCTTGTAGATTCTGTGATAGTTCTTCAGTACA
>CAYPCO010000073.1:0-3630 GCA_964409265.1 uncultured archaeon
AACAACCTCTGAGTTCTGGACAGTGATATTCTTCATCTTCATCCTTGCCCTGGTTATGTGGTGGATGGGCCAGGGTGAAGGTGGCGGTGGTGGCGGAGGAAGTTAACACTATTTCTTTTTGAGGGATTTTACAGCATCAGAAAGAGACCTCATAGTTTGAAGCATGGGTGTAAGTGTATCCTTCATAGCTTTTTCTAAAGAGGACATCTTGGCACTCATCTCCGCTATATTTTGCTTGTAAGAATCTATCTTGTTTTCTATATCCTGAAATTCTGCGCTTCTACCTTCTTCAATGTCTTTCAGCCTTTTCTCAAGAGAGGATATCTTGTTTTCCACATCTCCCAACCTGTCTTCAAAATCTGAAAATCTTGTTGTAAACTCTTTCCATTTATCTTCAACTATGGTCTCTACAAGCTCTTCTATCATCCTTCTCCTTTCTTCTTTTACACTCTCCTTGTCACTTTTCTTTACAAGTTTTGGCAATGGCTTAAGCTCTTCATCCTCAAATCCCGGCGGTGCTGCCGGTTCTACAGGACTCTCAAACTCAGGACGGGGAGTTTCCCGTTCAGTTTGAGACCTTAACCTTTCAAACTCTTCAAAGCCTACAGGCGGTTCTATAGGTGGTTTAGACATGTCGGGTCCAATGAATCCTTCACTGGGTTTTTTTACACCTACAGGAGATGGTTCTGGTTTTATTTCAGGCTCTGGTTTTTTAAACTCTGCTAAAGGTTCTTGTGTTCTTGGAGGACTGGGTGGTGTCGGTGTCACATTAACGGTATTTTTCAAAGCCTGTTTCAATGCAGCATCAACCTGATAGGGTGTATACCCTTCTTTTTTGAGTGTTTCTATAATCTCGGGTTCTGACATGCCCTGAGAAGAAAGTGTTATAACCCTTTCAACGGGAATTATGTTAGGTCTTGTCTCTGTTTGTTGCTTCTCTTTTTTGAACAACCACATTTCCACACCTAATATAATTTTATCCAGACTATTTATTATTGTTTTTCGATCTTATCATCTGTTCTACTTCTTCTTTGGTAACAAAATTCGATTTTAATGGGTTATAGATATCGATAAGGTTCTTGAGCTCAGCAACCTCTGTTTTTGTTGCGAGTTTTTTTGCATAATCTACTATCTCCTTTATTGTGTTTTCCATCTTCGATAACCTATTATTCGTTTCAGATATTTTTTTATCGATGTCTTTTAAGGATTTGTTGAACTCTTTTCTAAAATTCAGAATTTCATCTTCAACAGAGATTATCCTTGAAGTTAACGACTCAACGCTTTGTTCAAGAATTCTTAATCTTTGAGTATCTGTATTAACTCTTTCAACAATCTCATTGATGATAAGATGAATGCTTTTAGAGGCTGGTTTCTTACCATTCATACTCTTTATTATTAAGGAAACTTCAATAATAAAATATGGTCTGTGATTACGAGTACGATGAGAACAGGATGAGGTTGAAGATAAACTGTTTGGGTTGCGTTTTTGGTTCTTCTATTGAGGATTTTGAGGAATGTATGGCAAGAACCATAGATAAGATTCTAGAAGTCAAAAAGGTTAATAGCATAGTTCTGGTGAAAAATCGAGAATATGAATACGGCCCTGAACAGACAAGACTCTTAGTCGAAATAGCAGAAGTTATAGAGAATCTCATTAGAGAAAAGATAATATCGAAGAAGAACATGGGTCCGGAATGGTGTGATAAATATTACCCTGAAAGGGTTTCAACCGTTCAGCATATAGTTATAGATCTCGCAAGAAGAGATCCCATAGGAGCGTATGTGGAAACAGTCAGAGAAATAAGACATGTTAATATGAGAATAAAAAGAGAGTTTTCTGAGAAAAAAAGACAATGTCTTGAAATATACAGGGATAGTGTCCTTGAAGTTATAAGAAAGAAATTCGAAGCAACTAAGCTCATCCAGATGGTAAAGGACAGACTTGCTGGTTATCATATAGGTGATAGAAGTCTATATAGAGAAATATTCATGCCAAGCGTGAGGCCCAATTTCATGCTGACAAGGTTCATGATAACACCGCCTAAAGATGGCAGATCGATAGATAGATATAAGGTTGGAGAAAGCTGGGTTGAGATATACAAAGTTCCTAACTATGCTGGTTATATATATCATATCATACCCCCTGAGTTCAGATTACCTGAGGAGCAATACAGCATCCTAGATGCCGCAAGAAGATACATGGCAACACACAGACCTAAGACAGCTGAATTTGTAAGATCGAAAAATATAAGGGAGATATTCTACAGCATAGGCAAGGACATAATAAGAGAGATATCAGACCAAATGAGGGTCAGTTTATCTGTGGATGAACTAGAAAAACTTGCGAGCATACTGACCAGATACACAGCAGGCCTTGGTGTTTTAGAGCTTATCCTGGCAGATGAGAAAGTTCAGGATATCTACATCAATTCACCAGTAGAAAGTCAACCGATTCTTATATATCATAGCGATTGGGAGGAATGTAAAACAAATCTAATTCCAACCATAGAAGATGCTGAATCGTGGGCAACCAGACTAAGAATTCAGTCGGGTAGACCACTGGACGAAGCTAATCCAGTTCTTGATACAGAAATAAGGGTTCCTGGTGGACGAGCAAGATTCTGTATAATTACCAGAACACTCTCTCCTCATGGAATAGGGTTTGCTATAAGAAGACACAGGGATAAGCCATGGACCTTGCCTCTCTTTATAAAGGTCGGGATGATAAATGAACTCGCTGCTGGACTTCTTTCCTTTCTCATAGATGGTGCGGTATCGATGCTTGTTGCTGGTGGTAGAGGTGCGGGTAAAACATCGATGCTTGGTTCTCTTATGTTGGAGATGCTTCCCAAAACAAGGATAATAGTTATAGAAGATACCTTAGAACTCCCTGTAGATCAACTCAGAGAGTTAGAGTATAATATAGAAAGATTGAAATCAAGATCAGTTATAACCAGAGTTGAAACAGAGATGCCCGCTGATGAAGCATTAAGAACAGCTCTGAGGCTGGGGGATTCTGCCCTTATAGTTGGTGAGGTAAGGTCCTTGGAGGCCAGAGCCCTTTATGAAGCTATGAGAATAGGGGCTCTCTCAAATGTTGTAGCTGGAACCATTCACGGCGAATCTGCATATGGAGTTTATGACAGAGTTGTTAACGATCTGGGTGTTCCACCAACATCTTTCAAGGCTACAGATATCATACCTATATGTAAATCACTGAGGTCAGCAGATGGTCTTCATAGATTTAGAAGGATGACCGAGATAACAGAGGTTAGAAAGCACTGGGATAAGAATCCGGAAAAGGAGGGCGGTTTTGTAAACCTTATGGAGTACTCAGGAAAGGAAGACACGCTTAAACCAACGGAAACCCTTCTTAACGGCGAATCTGAGGTTTTGAACAGAATAGCGTCATACGTGAAGGAATGGTCTGGTAACTGGGAAGCTGTGTGGGAAAACATAAACCTCCGAGCAAAAATAAAAAAGACCATGGTTGAACTCTCAGATAAACTAAAGAGACCCGAGATTCTTGAAGCAGACTGGGTTGTTAAATCTAATCAAAAATTCCATCTCATTCAAGATGAATTGAGATCCGAATCAGGTGCAGCAGAACCCAAGCTTGTCTATGATAAA
>CAYPCO010000074.1:0-3596 GCA_964409265.1 uncultured archaeon
TCCTATATCTATACCAGAAAGCTTCGCAACAACATCCTTCGCTTCTTCACCACCAATATTTTGAACTCTCAAATACAGTCGAACTGTATCTCCTGATTCTACACTGGAAAAATCTGGTTTAAAATCTCTTATAACAACACCCTCTCCTGTGAGAGGGCCACTGCTGCCGCCGAATGATATACACCCGGAGACTAAAAGAGTTAGGAAAATCGGCAAGATCATCAAAACAGGATAAACGTTTCTGTTCATTCCACAACACTATTAAATTATTTGTGGCAAACTAATTTATAAGTTTTCAGAACTTGGGTTCAACCGTTACCTTTACATTTTTCCTAAACTCATATGCATATTTTATTCCAACAGAAAGTCTTAACGTTGATTCCTTTGGTGTTTTCTTTACCTTATCTGGAATTACAAATTCACACGTTATCTTCCTCTTGTTTTGAACCAGTTTGATTTTTTTGTTATTTTGTATCTCACAATCTGTCTTTGGTTGAAGACCTTTTAGATCAAGGTCTGTGATTATAACCTCAGACTCACCTGTTCCAAGAGAACTATCACCAACCACATATCCTTTGCCTTTATTCTCTACAACCAGAGCTATGACTGTTGTTTGTTCACCTTCTTTATCAGAAACGGGCACAGGCTGTGTATCTTCTACCTTAAGATATATCTTAACAGGACCTTCACCGATGCTTATGTCAGAATCTGTTTGTTTGAATCTTCCCTGTTCTATCTGCCTTTGCATCTCATCTTTGTTTATGAAGGTTATGGTTGTTGTGCTGAATGTCTTGTATGGGTATCTTACAGAGACCTTCATGCCATCTTGTGGGCAAATCGTTTTGACTTTAGCATCACTGGCCTTTAACGTCCAGTCAATCTCAGAAACCTGTAGAGGCAAGAGTTTAATTTTACACGATTCTTCTTTGGCTTCACCGGGACAATTCATATGCTGAAATGTGAAGAACCCTTCACAGAAATCATAAAGTTCCACAGTGACGCTGCTTTGATCAAAATCCTTTTGTGGAATGGTCTCTGTTCCCAGATTTTCTATATATGCTATAAGCCTTGTTGTTGACCCAGAAGGTATGGTATTTGGTATTGCAGAAAGGCTTTTTATTCTTACAACATCAGCAACCTCTTGATGAACCTTGGGTCCAAAGACATTAGGAATGAATGGTATGTCAACATCAGTTCCAGGAATAACACAGCCTGAAATAGAAACCGTTAAGACTATCAATAAAAATGCAGCAATCTTTTTCATCATTAATAATTAAGAACAAAAACCAATATAAATTATGGTTAAAGGACAGCTTGTTTTCGAGTTTGTTATAAGTGTAATACTTTTCTTTGGAATCGTGCTTTACATTATGAACATGCTCAATACAGGTGTGTATGGTTTTGT
The DNA here is from genome assembly GCA_964409265.1 of uncultured archaeon. Taxonomy (GTDB): domain Archaea; phylum Aenigmatarchaeota; class Aenigmatarchaeia; order QMZP01; family QMZP01; genus CAYPCO01. Next base: position 1,406 of record CAYPCO010000074.1, read on the forward strand.
ATATAAGTCCTGGGATAATGTGTTGGAAAGCAAGGGAATAGAAATAACAGAAGTTCTTCTCAAACAACCAGGTTTATGGAATGATACTGTTCCACTATCGCCTGGTTTTGTTGTAGATTGGCCTGTTGTAAATATAACAAAGATGGTATATTTTAATACATATTGCAGCACCAACTATAATGATTTAAAAGATTTGCTTGGCCTTCAAAGAAAAAATTTCAGACTTGAAGCAGAAGGTAACGTTACATACATAGTGTGTGGTCCTGCACCTCCTAACACAACAGTTTCTTATATAAGGAGAATCGCCCTTGGAGACAACAACGACGTGATATCGTTTAGATTGTGGGTCTGGTAATTTAAATGAAAAAAGCGAAATTAAATTTATGCGAATAATAATAGCTGGTGGTGGAAGTATTGGTGAAAGGCTTGGTGAATTTCTTGTTAAGGAAAAACACGATGTTATTATAATTGAAAAGGATGAGAAAAGGGCGGAAGATCTTGGTGAGAAACTAGATGCCATTGTTCTCTATGGTGATGCTTCTGACAGAAAGGTCCTTAAGGACAGCAACATAGAAAAGTGTGATGTGTTTGTTGTTATGACTGGTGATGATAAGACAAATCTTATGATATGTGAAGTTGCCAAGACATTTAATGTTCCCGTCATTGTTTCAAGGATTAACGACCCGTCAAATGAGCAGATATTCACAGATCTTGGAATAAATGCGACTATAAACATAACAGCATCTGTGATTTTAACCTTCAAGAAGATATTAGAGGGTCCTGAAAGAAGACTTGTTGGTATAGTTGGTGGTGATGCTGAGATATTCGAAATTCCTGTTAGAAAAGATTCTAAGATCTGTGGAAAAAAGATAGAACAAATAAAAAACGCGTGTGTTGTGGTTGGTCTTGTAAGAAAAAACAAGTTTTTGAAACCCAAAGCTAACATGAAAATAGCAGAAGGTGATACTGTTGTTGTGTGTTGTCCTGTTAAGGATGTAAAAAAGTTAAAGATGTTTTTTTAGAAAATTTTTGATAATTTCTCTTAGCATTGGTTTGCCCTTTTCTTCTATTTCATATCTTACTCTCACAATAGGTTTGTTAAGTTTTATATGCCTTTCAAGTACAATGGGGGTCCCAGCGACTATAAAATCACATTTCACCTTGTTAAGTGTTTTTTCAAGTTCAGATATCTGTTTTTTGCTATAACCCACTGCTGGAAGTACATTACCTATATGTAGATAGTTTCTATAAACCTTTTTTATAGAACCAACGGCATATGGTCTTGGGTCAACAATCTCGGCAAGATTCTTAACAGCATGGTATCCTGCACCAACGGACATTCCTCCATGCGTCAATGTAGGTCCGTCTTCAACTATTACAACACGCTTATCTCTAATCTTTTGAGGATTAGAAATGCTTAGTCTACATCTGGTTTTTATTATAGTTGCTTTGGGATTGATTTTTTTAACGTTTCTCTCAACCTTCTTAACCAAAGTCTTTCCTGCAGTATTGATCTTGTTTATTATAACAACATCAGCCATCATCACATTCAATGTTCCATGATAATATCTAAGTTCATGTCCCGGTCTGTGTGGATCTGCTATGACTATATGAAGGTTTGGTTTCAGAAAAGGCAGATCGTTGTTTCCACCATCCCACACAATCACATCACCGCACCTTTCAGCTTTCTTTAAGACAAGACTATAGTCAATACCAGAAAAAACTGTCACGCCTTCTCTTATATGATGCTCATAATCTTCGATCTCTTCTAATGTTAATCCTTTGAGGTCTTCTGTGGTTTTGAATTGCTCACATATCTTCTTTTCAAGGTCACCGTAAGGCATAGGATGTCTTACAACCACCGGGGTTTTGCCAAGATCTTTTAGAATCCTGCATATCTTCCTTGTTGTTGGACTTTTACCTGCACCTGTTCTAACAGCACACACGGATATAACAGGTTTTCTTGAACGAAGCATGGTTTTTAATGGAGATGGGATAATAAAGTTTGCACCAAACGAAGAAACCAAACAGGCCTTTCTCATTATTTCCTGGTTAGAAACATCACTATAGGAAAAAAAGACGTCGTCTATCTTATGTGTTTTTATGAGGTTGGATATCTTTTCTTCCGGATATATCTTTATACCTTTAGGATAGAGTCTTCCTGCAAGTTTTGGTGGATAGGTTCTTCCTG
>CAYPCO010000075.1:0-3542 GCA_964409265.1 uncultured archaeon
GTGAACACATTATTATACCTATACCCCATTTCCTGAACTCTCTGCAAGCTCTTTCTAAAGCAACATAACCACCCATACCACCGTATTTCTCAAGAAGTCGGTGAACTTCATCAAAGACTATCAAAAGCTTAAGTTTGGTTGACTCCTCCCAGCCTATACTGAATATAGAATCTATTATGTTCTTGACAGCTATATCATACTCACCTGGCTTGAGTTTGTCTAGAGTAAATATGGTTATCTCGCCTGGATTCATATACTTCTTGAAATCTATGGAGATATGCGGGTCGGTAACTTCAAATATCATCCCTTTATACGGTCTTGCATCTCGAACATTCATACCAAATTCTTCATAACGTCTTAAAAGATTTTCATCTTCACATGCCTTGACAAATCCTGTCCATTGAGCAGTGGGATCGAACACAACAACGGGTATATGTTTGTCTAAAGCTTCCTCTGCAAACACAGAAGCTGAGACGCTTTTACCAGCACCTGTAGAGCCAGCTATGAGAACATGTGTGGTTAGATCGTCTGGATTAAACCATGCTTTTCTATTGGTCTCAGCTATCTTACCAATCCAGAAAGCTCTTGGTGTTTCCTGTGGTATTTTATCATAATTAACAGGGAATAGATATCTCGCCCTTTTCATCTTCCATCTTATGTAGGTCTTTCTTTCATAGTAAAGTATGAAAACTATCGCTGAGATTATAACTGCCCATGAGATTATCTGACCTATTGGTGTGGCCCAGAACGATTCAACAACCTCAAAGGTCTTTATGTTTCTGGAGAACTTATCACCAAAGAATGCAACAACTTCTAAATAATACTCACCTGCTGGTGTATCAACATCTTTTAGAGTTATGGTCTTGGTGAATGTTCTTGCTTCACCTGGTTTAAGCTCTAGTTTGAAGCTTTCGTTTTCCTCCTTTATTATACTTTCCGATTCAACATCCTTTATCGTATAGAACATTGTTATATTAAAGCTTTCTTGATAACCAAGATTTCTTAGCTGGACACTAAATTTAAGTTCGCCATCAGGACTGACTTTTTTGGTTATTAGATCTGTCTCCAAAGAAAGAATGGATGTTGCTTCCTCTCTAACAACCATCGTGATTGGTATTTCCTTTGTATATTTACCTTCTGTTAAGATCAATGATCCAAGGTATGTTCCAAGCTCCGTATCTGTTGGTATATAAACCTCAACATAAACAGTTTCATTCTTGCCAGCATCGATTGTGATTGAAGATTGTGAAAGTGTTAGATATTTTTCAAGACCTGTTATGGAAAGTTCAACTGTTATAGGCCTGTTGACAAGATTGGTTATGACTACAGGATGTGTAGAATTCTCTCCTGGGTGAACTCTAAGATTTGTTATACCTGTCTTAACACTGAACGGGAACTTCTCGAGGCAGTCTTGAGGACAGTTAACCTCATTTTCACCTGTTTCACAAACACCATTGCCACACCTTGCTGTTGTTGTGGTTCCTGCAGCCCCACCTACAGCTCCACCAATCCCTGTTCCTCCACCCGAAGGATTTTGCTGCTGAGATGCACCACATATGTTCGGATAACATGATTTGGCTATAGCATATGCCGTCGAAGGCGATGCTGTAAAGGTGAATGTATTATAGCTTTGATTGGCTGTGATACTCTCATTGAAATGCGAAAATTCACCATCTAAGCATTGTCTCGAATAATAACTCCAGTTATGGCATACAAGTATTCTTAAATCACCCTCTTCGGGTCTTGTACCAGAATACTGACTCATCGCCTGTGTATAATCAAGAACTATAAGCGAATTAGAATATGTCAGGTTTGGAGCCTCTATCACAACTGCCATAAGAACATTTTCAGCTGTTTCCGGAAGATTTATGTTGGTTATATCTTCAGCCGTATTATTAGGTATAATATCAAATCTTATCGGGTTGGTAAGGTTATCTGGTTCGCTCTCATTGTGTTGGTTAACAGCGGATAGTGTTATGTTAGCGTTGTAAAACCTTATTCTCTGGTTATAGAATTCAACCTCAAGATCATACACTCTTTTATGAACGGTCCAATTGAAATCGCTGGACGAATCGTTAACCGAGAATGTGTGTATTATATAATCTGTTCCTGGTCTATAGAATGTGAGACTAATTGAAAGGTTGTGGTTATCTGCGTCTCTAAACCAGCCAGTAAACTGGATTGGTTTGTATACGTCAAACCACGCCTGCGTTTCGTTGTAATTTCCGTTTATATCAGTAACATTCAGGATTATGTCATAATCACCTATTAGATTCGGATTCGATATATTGAACGTATAGATATTACCATTCACACTGTATGTCATTGTCTGATTATTATCTACACTTCCATTTGGATATGTTACGATAAGTGAAACATCCTGAACCTCTGCATTATCCGTTATATTTGCTGTCAGTAAAACATACTGCTGGTTGGCATAGTAGTTTACGGGTGTTACGTTTATTTGATTAAATACAGGTGGTGTGTAGTCACGATAGATAACAGCTCTTTCTTCACCTGTTGATACGGTCATGTTTTCCATTTCAGTGTAGTTACCTGTGACGTTTAATGTATTATTCAAGATGTTTCCAGGGATCTGAGGAGCAGAACAGTTTATATACCATAACTTTATTGTTGTGTTATATTCGTATTGGATATTATTACAGGGTATATTACTAATCGTAACATTCCACGTCATCTTGCCCTGCAACTGGTCAGGATCATCATTGAGTGTTGCATTGACTGTTATGTTAAGAACGTTGTTTGGCATTACATCTGTTACAGGATTACTTGAATTGGGCGAAATTATATCGATTGTGAGATTTATAACCCTAAGATAAACCGTAGTATATAACTCATCTGGAAATGCATCAGCATCTGTATTTGTGATGGTTATATTAACTGTCCAGAATCCTGATGGATATGTCTGAGATGATGTATTATGGTAGACGTAAAGATATGAAGAATTGTAAGGTGTAACATTTATCTGATTGCTACTAACAGTTATTATACTCGTTCCATTACCCGAAAGCGATACGTTAAAGGTATAATTAATTTCTCTGTTGTTAGTTATAGTTATGATACCTATGGTATCATTGATCGGCATTGGAGATACACCTATGTTCTTAGAAAGTTGCTGTGGATCTCTTTCCCAGTCAGGTGCTGTCACGTTTATGATCAGCAATACACTATCCCAACAAAGATTCGGTGGTGAGCATACAGAACCCGTGGCGTTTGCAGTCAGATTGGCTGTATATATACCCATACTTGCGTTTTCAGAAACACTTAGATTTATCATAACAGTTCTTAGACCTGCTTTGGATATGTTGAACGGGGTTGTAACATTGTAGGATATCCATGAAGAGATATCGCTCGCATTGTCTCCTGTAAGAGAAAATTCGATATCAAGAATTTCTGTGTTACCAAAAGCTTCTACTGTGAAAGTCCCTATGCTTTCGCTCTCACCTTTTGATATGGTATAATTGATTGTATTCTCAACTATATTAAGTGCTGTTGTATTTTCTACAAAAACGATGCTTTGG
>CAYPCO010000076.1:0-3521 GCA_964409265.1 uncultured archaeon
TGTTCAGATACTAGCATACCATCTTGGTCTTCTAAGAGGATGTGAAATAGACACACCAAGAAATCTTGCAAAATCTGTCACAGTTAAATGATATTATGAATGCTGTCATACTAGCTGCTGGAAAATCAACAAGAACACATCCTCTTACGGTAAACAAGCCTAAGAGTCTTTTAAAGGTTGCAAATAAGCATGTGATTAAATATAATCTTGATGCACTCAAGGGTCTTGTAAAGGAGGTTATAATTGTGGTTGGATTTTGTAAAGACATGATAAAGGCAGAACTAGGCAATGAATACGAGGGTATGAAAATAATCTACGCGGAACAAGAGGAGCAGCTCGGAACAGGACATGCCCTTCTTGCAGCAGAACCTTTCGTAGATGAGAGGTTTTTTGTAATGATGGGTGATGATATATACTCAAAAGAAGATATTCGTAAATTGCTCATGCACAGATGCGCAGTATCTGCAAAAAAGGTTTCGGATCCGTCATCTTTTGGAATATGGATTGTTGAGAATGGTTTGGTAAGAGGATATGAAGAAAAGCCTGAGAATCCACGATCTGATCTTGCTAATCCTGGACTCTATGTTCTTACAAGGGATATATTCCCGCACATAAGGTCGCTTCAAAAATCTCCTCGTGGTGAATACGAGCTCAACGAGGCTGTGAACAATCTTGCAAAAGATATAGATATTCATTGTGTTGAGATTGAGGGGTGGATTCCTATAGGCTATCCCTGGGATGTGCTTGATGCAAATGAGAAGATTCTCGAATCCCATAAAGGCATCGTGAAAGGGTTCATTGAAGAAGGTGTGGTGATAAAAGGGGAAGTCTCTATTGGAATGAACACTCTTGTTAAATCTGGGTCATATATAGAAGGTCCTGTGATCATAGGGGATAACTGTGTAATAGGGCCAAACTGTCATATCAGACCGAAAACGTCCATAGGCAATGATTGTCATATAGAATTTGGTGTTCAAATAAAGAATTCTGTTATAGGGGATGGAGTTAACATAAAACATCTATCTTACATAGGTGATTCTGTGATAGGGGATAACGTTAATATAGCATGTGGAACGATAACAGCAAACCTCCGACATGATGGAAATAGTGTTTCATCCTTTGTAAAAGGACAAAAGATTGATACGAAAAGGAGAAAGTTTGGAACCGTTATAGGCGAAGGTGCAAAAACTGGAATAGGAACCCTCATATATCCTGGTAGAAAGATCTGGCCAGGAAAAACAACCCTACCGGGAGAGGTTGTGAAAGATGATATTGTGTAAGAAGTTTTATAATTTGACTAAATCTAACCTTTCGGTTAAAAAGCTGCTAAATTAAAATTTTGTGAAATTTCTTTTTTCCTTCTTTCTTAAAATGAAAGCTGCGATTACTATTAAAACAATAAAGGATATGATCACCACAGCAAAAATCCAATAAGGTGTTGGTTTTTCTTCTTCCTTTTCTGGAGCGGATTTACAGGCGTTATTTTCACAACCAAACTCGCATGTTTCTACAGTTGTCCATGAACCATCCCTGCATTTTTGAACATTACCTTCGAAGCATCTTTTAGTTCCTGATAAACATTCATTACATGTAATTCTTGATCTTTAACTTTATTCTGACCGTTGTATTTGGAGCAAAGAACGAGTATTCATCTCCCTTAAAATCGACTGAACTTCCAGTAGCATAAACCTTTTGAACACCAAACACAGCTCCTGCTGTTTTCTCTTCGTTGTGATATAACAGCTTCACTCGAAGATTATAGGTTCCTGTCTTGTTTGGAGCCTCAAATATTATCATACATTGTCTCATCATCACATCGGGTGGACCTTCGTCTGGCTGTTCGCCCAAGTATTCTAAAGCTCTTGAAAAATTCATTATGTGGTAGGTTACGTTTGTATATGTGTCTCCATCATCATCCCTAAGCTCTACAATAGATAGTCTTGTTTCACACTCGTCTTGAGGAGTAGATGCATTATCTATATCTATGATTCCCATTTCCTCCGGAGGAGCCATCATACCTCCTGCTGAAAGTTTGAAAGGAATGTAACAATACTTATATTTGATCCTGGTGCAAAGGCATTCACCATTGCTTCAGGACTGTCAGCCTCTTCAATGAAATGAATATTTACAGCCTGTATTGAAAAAGAAACGGACTCTATAGAAAATCCTGTTACAAGCTCCTGTCGGTTATTAGAATAAGTTCCTGTTATTCTGACGCCGTAAAATCCCGTAGGTGCTCCTATAAGATTTAGTATTGTGGAATACATACCTGTAGATTCTTGTGAAAAATTAACTGTAGATACTGTTCCATTGGGATAGATTATCCTTGCATACACGCTGCTAAGATTTATTGGAGTATCGTTAAGATTCTTTGATACAAGTGTTATTTTCACTCTTGGGTTAGGAGCAAATACAGTCATTGGAGTGTCTGATAGGTCTGTTATGCTTGCCGTAAGTTTGAAGGATTCTACATAGAATAGTTCCATCCCCATACCGTTGTTAACGTCTATTTTATATACACCTGTTGTTGATGGTATTTGGAAATCTGAAACAAAGTAGCCCCATTCGTTTGTGACACCTGAAGTTGAATTAACTATAACTCCATTAGGATCTATAAGTTTAACGCTAACAGACTGATTTTCAGCAGGTATCATATTTTCATACCTTGCTAAGACTATAAAACTTACCGTATCTCCTAGAGAGTATTTCAGACTTGATGGTGGTCTTGCAAGAAAAAGGCCTTTCCCAGAGAAGTCAATAAATCCAATAATATAATTCTTGTACATATTTCCCATAACCAATATATCTTCTATATCAGAGCTGTTACCGTAATCCTCAGAATAGTTATAAAGTTCGAATATCTTATCATCATCCACATAAACAGTGTCATAAACTCCGTTATAGTTTTGATCTACCAAAACGAAATGATATGTTTTGCTCTGGTTTATTTCATCTGTAGTTCCATAATAAATAGTTCCTGATTGAGAAAGGTTAAGAAGCTCTCCAAAACTCCCATCATTGTAATCTGGAGTTGTTACTGTGTTGCTTGTGTTGACGTTAACAATTTCTGTAGTTTCCACGAGTTTAGCATCAAAAAATATCCTTTCTGTGACTACAGAAAAACCTATAGTTATAGTATTGGAACCATCTGTTATTGTTAGATTGTAATTACCAGCAGTCAGATTGTTTAGAGTGTAATAGAAACTTCCATTCTGACTTTCGTTCACCAATACAATTGGTGTTCCTGTTATGCTTGCTGTGATATTTATTGGATTTTAATATCCAACCGTTCCTGAAACTATCATCTCCTCTCCTTGTTTATAGACTATTTTGTTAGTAGAGGCATAAAGCGGATAAGCGCTTATTACAGGCATTAAAAATAAAACAACAGAAAACAATACCAATACTATTGATATATTTTTATCAAACATTAATTAAATTTATTTTAAATTAAATTTATTTTACACAGGAGTATATAAATTTAAACGATTTTGGCAAATAATTAAGCATGGAATTTCCGA
>CAYPCO010000077.1:0-3507 GCA_964409265.1 uncultured archaeon
GATATTTATCCTTTTTTGTTTAAAAATTAGATTTCTCATTTCTTAAAATGCCCTATCTGTTTAACGAGATCTTTATGAGTCAAAAACAAAGACCTACAGCAGTATCTTTCTAAACCAAGTTCATCAAGAACCTTTTTTGGATCTTTGCCTTTTTTTATCTGTTCTTGGTATTTTTCCCAAAGATGCCCTACTGGCTTACCACAACTCATACATCTTATAGGTATAAGCATTAAACATCACCTTAACTATTTTCTGTCTTTATCCTTTATAAATTTATATATGTTTGTTTAATTTTTCAAAGGTAGTAAAATGACGAAAAGAGAAAGAGTTTTGATATTGAATGTTGACAGGGATAACGATATAGGGATAAAGGCAGATGTATCTGGACCAATAATCGGTCGAGATAAGGTTATTGAGGCTGGTGTAAAACTTGGTTTAAAGGATCCTGAAGACTCTGATTTTAATGCGATTTTTGAGGCTGTGAAGGTCTACGATGAGCTCAAGAAGAAGTATAAAAGTGAGGTTGCTGTTATAACAGGTGATAAAAATGTAGGTATCCAATCAGACAAGAAAATAGCAGATCAGCTTAAATCCGTTCTTAAAAAATTTCCAGCTGATTTTGCTATTCTGGTAACTGACGGTAGCGAAGACGAGCATATCATACCTATAATACAAAACATGGTTCCTATTCTTTCGGTAAAAAAGGTTGTTGTTAAACAGGCAGAAGAGCTCGAATCGTCGTACTACAAGATAAAGGATTTTATTCATGAATCTTTAGAAAACCCAAGAATGGCAAGGCTTGTTTTCGGATTACCCTCACTTGTATTGATAACCTACGCTCTTTTCGGGATTGATGGGTGGAGAGCAATTGTTGGTATTGCAGGTATCTATTTGTTCATAAAGGGCTTCAAGTTAGACGATTACGTTCTAGGAGTATTTAATGAACTTAAGATGTCTCTTATAAAAAGAAGGTTCGCCTTTTTCAGTTATATTGTAAGTATGGTTTTCTGTGCTTTAGGTATGTACAGAGGATATACATCTGCTTTAGAATGGCTTAACATAGGCATATTCGAAACCGGAGCAGGATTTGTATCAGCATCTGTTTATTTCTTTTTTATAGCAGGGACAATAGCTTGGATAGGAAGAAATGTCCACACCAAAAAAAGATCTGGAAGAAAGATAGCAGCAATCCCCCTCTTCGGTTTTGCTATCTCACTTGTTATATACAATGCAGCAGAGCTTATACTGAAACCGGAATCATTCGCATTTAACTTCCTTTTTTCGATAGTGTTCGGTTTCTCACTTCTGTTTGTAGCTGTTCTCCTCGAATGGAAAGGATAAAACACTTCATTTTTTTACACTTTAACTAAAACCGATAACATGCGTACATGTTTTCTTAGTTCCATACTCTCACGTTAAACATTTTGAGAAAAACTCTCACTTTTTTAGTATATTCTTTAAAGTATATTTTATAAAATATATTATTTAATATATATTTTAACAAAAATGTAATCGAAAACATGTTTATATTAAAATATTTTGTAAGCAATTATTCTAAATAGTTATTTTCAAAAATATATTTATTGCAAGATGTGTTTAACACAAACAACATAATATTTATATAACATTAATTCTATATATAAGCAAAGGTGATTTTGTGACGGAACTTAAAACCGGTATATTGGGAAACCTTTTTTTAAGAGAAAAGCCTGCAAAAATACTTCTTGGTCTGAAGACATCCAAAGATGGAGCAGTGTATGCTACCTTGTTATCGAAGAATGCTGATTGCACATATTCACACACAATAAAGATCCTTAACACCTTTCTGAAACTTGGTATAGTTAAATTCGAAAAGAAGGGACGAATAAAAAAGGTCATGCTTACTGATGATGGATGGGATATCGCTCATAATCTAGAAGCAATGATAAAGAAGTTTAATCAGATAGAATCTGAAGAAAAGAGATCTGAAAAGGACAAGAAAAAGTAGTTTTTTGGGTATTTTTTACCTCATTTAGGTTAGGTTCTACCATGAAAACTATGCCTAAAACGCTATTTATTGTCCCATAATATTGGATGTCCGAAAAGACGCATTTTCGGACATTTTTATATCGTAAAAACCAATAAATCTATATGGTTAGAAAACTTCCGAGATTTTTAACTCTGAATGAAGTAAATCGTATGTTCGAGGTTTCTAAGGATAACAAAAGAGATAACCTTATCCTAAAGTGTCTTTTTTATCTTGGTCTAAGAAACAGCGAGCTTGTGAATTTAAGGGCGGATGATATTGATTTGATAAATAAAACGGTAAAAGTGGTTAGCGGAAAAGGAAAGAAGGATAGATATGTTCCTATACCTTCAGATAGGTTTGTTGAAGAGCTTCGGGAGTGGATAGAAAAACAGAAAGGGGATAAGTTATTTTATGTTAGTGACAGACATTTAAGAAGGATTGTAAAACATTACGCTGTTCTTGCTGGTATAAGAAAACCACAAGAGGTTCATCCACACACATTAAGACATAGCTATGCAACACATCTTCAAAACAAAGGTGTACCGCTGAATGTAATACAACAGATTCTTGGACACGAGAGGATAGAAACCACTACCATCTACATACATCTTGGCCTTGAGAGGGTTAGAGAAGAGGTAGAAAAAGCTTTCAGAAATATATAGTTTATAAAGGATATTTTTTAATTGTATTTTTGTAAAATACTTTATTTAATATATATTTTAAATAAAATATTTTATATAAGATATTTGTAAAAATATACTATACAAAATATATTATTTAACAAATAATTTTAACCTCAAAAGTGAGAGTTTTATGAAATTTGACGCCCCGTGAGATATACAAGACAAAATATAGTCGCATGATATCGGTTTAAAAGAAAAGTTAGAGTTTTTAAAGCTTTATTCTAACTCTTATTCATGAAAAAAGGTAAAGATATTGAAGAAATAGTAATAGAAGAAAAAGACCCTGTGTTAGAAGAAAGTGCATTGCAGTATCATCTTTTTGATACCAAAATAAAAGATATGAGAAAAATAGCCGAAAAACTAGGTGATAAAGTAAAAGAAAGGATGAGAACTTTCGCTGGTAGAAAAAAGAAAGTGAGAGTTGTATATCCTCATGGGAAAGTAATGCCGGTGTTTACAAGATATGTAAAAGGTGGTGGTGAGGAATTGTTTTTAGATATATCCGAATATGGTAAAGGACAGGACATCAAGAATGCTTTACACAAACTCTACAGTTTAGGAATACTGCAGGACCCACCACTGGATAAAACCAAAATGGATATCCTAGGTATATCATCTAACGATAAGGTAGTAAGGGTTGAGAAAAAACCAGAAAAGACAGAAGAGAGATTAATTGTGGTGAGAAAGGCTTTATCGATCAATGATGAGTTTGTTGCTATAAGAAAAGAGGATTATCTCAGACTTATAAACACCCTGAAGGCGTATAAAGAAATAGTAGATATTATAGATACATATCTGATAGACCCAAACCTCGAA
>CAYPCO010000078.1:0-3448 GCA_964409265.1 uncultured archaeon
CTTTTCGCCATTTCTGACGCTCAGTGTTTTTTCGAAGCGTAAAATATTCCTGAAGAAACTTTTTCCTGCAAAAAATCTTGGTATAATTTTTTCCCACTTACTTGATGCAAGTGCAACCGTGACTGCTCTGTCACTTTATGGTTATCTTGAACAGCATGTGGTTCCGAGATTTTTTATTTCTATATTCGGTCCTGTTTGTATGTTCCCTCTCAAGGTCGCTGTGGTTTTGCCTGCGCTATGGATTATAGATAAATACACAGACGATAAAAACTTCAAAAATTTCCTTAAACTTGTGATTCTAATCCTGGGGCTTGCCCCGGGCTTAAGAGACACAATAAGACTCATGGTTGGGGTTTGAGTTAAATTATCTTTGCGAGCCAAGTGCATTAACAAAGATTGTATATCTGATATTTATCACATTTGTTAGCCACTCTTCACAGTATTGATTCTTCTGCTCGTCCCAGCAATAGCAATGTCCGCTAAAACCTGTTCCAGGAGCACATGCTATTCTTGCAGGTGTGTCCTGACCCCTGTTTACATAATCCTGAATAATTGCGTAGAAATCTTTTATGTTATCCTCCACACTGGCGTATGATTTTAACATCCCATTTTCCATGATGCCAAAATAATTATTGTTGTTCACAGCATTTTTAGATGCACAGTGACTGCTTTCGTGTGCAGCAACCGCAACAACAAATGCAGGGTCTATGTCATACTTCTCTCCTAATCGGATGATTGAATCAACATGATCTTTCAGGTTTGGACACATACTCTCAACATAATCACGTATTGCATATTCCAAGCTGTCTTTCTGAATGTTTTGGCTTATTTTGTTCCATTCTACACTGGTTTGTTCTACTTGGCTCAGTTTAACAGAATTTTCTGCCAACTGCTTCAATGGTATACTGACCATTTCGGATACCTTTTCAACACATGTACCAGGTCTGTTGTCCCCTTCTTTCCATGTGCATATATGATCTTCAAGACACTCTTTGTCTGTACAGCAGCCACCACCGAACTCAACCTTTGTATCCTTTTCTTGCCATCTTGTGAATCTATATTCTGCATGCGCTGAGATCAGATAGGTCTTAGTTGGAGATTCGAAGGACTTTCCTTCTTGCTGCAATGGTTTAAACTTGCAGTTTATCAGAACCGTTCCAGGCTCGGAAAGAACCGATATCTCTTTATCCGTCCATATAAGCTCACCTGGCTTGGATTGTGAAGATTGTTTGGGGATACAATCACCGTCCATTCTGAAATCATCAGGATAGTGTAGAACTACTCTGTAAATCTTATCTATTCTGCCGTTGTTACCGCTTGGTTCAAGCTTTAAACCTATTACAAAAGGTTGTGTTGCAAGTATGGGACTCTTCAAACCAGGGGTTCCTATTGGAAACTCAACAGGTGCTGTACTATACTCTGATATTATGTTCTTCTGAATCCCCGCGAGCCTCCTCTCACTCACAACACGGTTCCATTCTTCCTGACTCATAAAGCTTATCTCAACCTTTGAATCGGACTGATAATCATAAGAAACCTCGGCCTTCATGGGTATAAACTTATTTCTTAGATCAAAACCAAGGATAGATTCACATCTTGGTCCATCACCCATGAACACTTCTTGTATTATATCATATTTTGTAACATCTCTGACATCGCGCTCACAAAAACCATCTTTTGATGGATCGTTTTTGCAATTCGAATTTCCAGAACCTTGTTTTATACCCAGATGAGAGACGTTGAGTTTTATTCTCCACGAACTTGGAATCTTGAACAGATCTGTAGAGTGCTCTACAGGTGCGTCATCACCCATGCTTAATCTAACAACCACATTTTTTGCGTCAAAAACACCTTTATTGTTTAGCGTTAAAGTCACCGTGAACGGTTGATAGATATATATGGACGATATATCAAAATCCGTTATTTCCAAACCATACGCACCTGTATCACCCTGTGGATTTTCAGCATGTGTTCCCTGCATAAGTTCTGTAGCATACCCGACAGGATTCGTTAGCATCTTCCAACCTGTAGCGAACGTACCAGCTATGCCTGTGAACGCGTCAGCTACGGGTTTGGTAACGCTAACAAAGGTGTTTTGTATAGTGGGCCACCAAGGACCAAATAAAGCAGAAAAGGTCTCCTGAGGATAAGCTATCCCATAAATCACGCTGGCGGTTCCCAACATCAGGAAACCAACAGCAGGTCTTGTGTGTGCAGGAGAAAAGAACCCAGCAATGCCTGTAACAATCAGAAAATATATAAATGTTGCTCTCATAGCTTTTGTTACTTCCCATCCAGACATGAATCCCACAAAAACCGCAAACATTAAAACAAGAAATAAGAGCTTATCGAAATACTCATATGTTTCCATAAAGATTGCGGTTTTTTCTCTATTTTCTGATGTAGGAATCGGTGGTATTGCAAAAAACGCAACTGCTATTAAAGCAAGAACCAAAGAATCAAATATCTTATAGAACAGTACGAAGGGTATGAAAAAGAAACCAAGTATGCTGAATCTTATCAGTGATTCTATAAGTTCGTAGGGCTTTTCAACGTCATATTCTATTCCAAGACTGTAATATCCTATAAACGAAACTACTATCATTCCAATAACTACAAAAGGTATGTTGATATTGTTCCACATTCCAAGAATGAAAAATGCAATCGTTGTACATTTTGCTAAACTCCTGATAAAACCAACAAGATTCTGCTTGCTTCTATTAGGTAGGTAATATTTCCAAAAGAACGGCCAATTTATCTTCTCCCCTTTTTCATCCAGTGATTTCAAAGCCTTTTTCAATTTGTTGTATTCTAAACTCTCAGGATGAGGAAGAATGATCATAACACCCCATGCAAGAAATGCTATAAGAAAATTGGTGCTGTTGAATATAACAGAAACAACGACGCCTATACCAACCATGCACGCAAAAATAAAACCATCCAGAACCTTTTTACCAAGTTTCTCTTCTATTTTGTATGCAAACCTCTTTTGAAAAGATTTTCTCCTTTCCAGAATGGCTTTTTCCTTTTCTATCTCCTTTTCCCATTTTTCTTTCTCCTCAAGCTTTTTTACATGCTCTTCAATATCTTTAATCTTTTCTTCAATCCTTTTTTCGTCTTCAACCATCTTTTTCAGCATCTCTTTGTAAACCTTCTTGTCTTCATCTGTCAAATCCTCTCTCTCATCTATTTTTTCAGCACTTTTTTCCACTTCCCTTTTCAACAGCTCCTTTGCCTTTTCCCTGAGAAGCTCTTTTCTCAACAGCTCCAGTTCCTTTTGAATGATGTCGTTTGAATATCCCTTTCTTCTAAGCTCGGCCTCTTTATTGTCTAACTCTCTTTTTAGTTCGCCCTTTATACCTCCATAATCACGAAGTTCCTTCAGTTCTGCCTGGTGTGTTGCTTCCCATACACGCAGTCTCACCAGATCGTCAGAAGTAAGCCATTC
>CAYPCO010000079.1:0-3411 GCA_964409265.1 uncultured archaeon
AGACCAATCTTTAATGGAGAAAGAATCAAGAATTTTAATTCTATTGTTATATTCAAAAACGGCTGATTCATTTAAGAATTAGATGGGCCGGGTGAGATTTTCACAAGACTTGAACTGTTTCTCTTGATCGACCTTCTTTTCTAAAGAAGGTCGGTTTTGAACTCACGACCTCCCGATCTCCATCCGCTTTTCCCCCATTGGAAGGCGGAAGCCTCCTGTTTTGGTTAAGCTTTTGCCGGAGGAAAAGCTTAAACCCTTTCCGTTAACGCTTTTCGCGTCAGCGAAAAGGGTGATATCAGTCGGGCGCTCTAACCAGGCTAAGCCACCGGCCCTTGAAATAATTTTAATATATAAAGGGTAATAAAATATAAAAGTGGTTCTATGAGTATATGGGGTCCTGTCAGGCGAAAAAAATCTGGTTCCATATTCTATAGAATGTTCATAAATGGTAGATGGGTTTCTTCGAGTAATAATGAATTTTTTGAGGTTAGAGACCCTTACGATAATAGCTTAGTCGGAATGGTTCCTAAGGCAACCAAAAAGGACGCCGATACTGCAATAAAAGCAGCACACAAGGCAATAGCCAAATTATCTCAACTTGGTATATACAAAAGAATAGATATTATCGAAAAAATGAGCAATTTTGTTGAAAAATACAAAAAGGATTTTGTAAACACTTTAGTAAGAGAAGCTGGCAAACCTGTTTGTTACGCAGAAGGTGAAGTAAACGCTGTTATAGAGAGGCTAAAACTTGTCTCACAGGAAGCAAGAGCGATGTGTGGTGAGTTCATACCAGGTGATGTTTGTGGTGTGTCTGGTAGGGTCGCTGTTGTTGTCAGACAACCTGTTGGTGTTGTTTTGGCAATATCTCCATTCAACTATCCGTTTTTTATATCAATTGCAAAGATCGCCCCGGCCCTTGTCGCTGGTAATGCTGTTGTCTGCAAAGCAGCAAGTGATGATCCCATATCAACGCTTATGTTTGGTAGAATAGCTGAACTTGCTGGTCTTCCAAAAGGTTCTCTAAACATCATTACCGGTAGTAGCAGAGAGATAGGCGACTTTATGACATCACATCCACTTGTTAATATGATATCCTTTACCGGTTCATCTGCTGTAGGTAAACATATAGCATCAGTTGCTGGTATGAAAAAACTTCACATGGAGTTGGGTGGAAAGGGTCCAGCAATTGTGCTCGAAGATGCTGATCTTGTTTTGGCAGCAAAGGAGTGTGTTTCTGGTGCCTTGAAGTTTTCAGGACAAAGATGTGATGCCCTTTCAAGAATTCTTGTTACAGAGAGTATTGCTGATGATTTTGTAAGACTTGTTCTAAAGGAGGTTAAGAAATGGAAGGTTGGAAATCCTAAGAATAGAAAAACACTTATAGGACCTCTTATAAATGAATCTGCTATCAAAAAGGTTGAAGAGCTTGTTAATGATGCTTTAAGCAAGGGAGCAAAGCTTTTAACAGGTGGGAAAAAGAAAGGTTTGTTTTATATGCCAACCATTCTTGACTATGTAAATGAATCCATGGAGATAGCGTGGAAGGAGACCTTTGGTCCTGTTGTTACAATAATGAGAGTTAAAAATCTTGAGGAAGCCCTCAGAATTGCAAATAAATCTGAATATGGTCTTGATGCTTCTGTCTTCACTAAGGATATAAACAAAGCGTGGAAAATTGCTATGAAACTTGAGAGCGGTTCTGTTACTATAAATGGTCATCCCGCGCATGGTGTGGGCGTTTTCCCTTTTGGTGGTGATAAAGACTCTGGTATGGGTAGAGAGGGTATATGGGAATCTGTAAGAGAAATGACAAAACTTCATACTATTGTTATGAATATAGGTGATTAAGAGATGTATGACCTAATTATAGTTGGTGCTGGTCCAGCTGGGCTCTCGGCTGCCCTGACTGCGTGTTATTTTAAAATGAAGTTTATTGTCCTGGAATCAAATACATCTGGAGGTGCGCTTTCTCAGGTATATCCGTGGAAGGAGGTTGAATCATTTTTGGGTTTAAAGGGTTTAAGTGGTAAAGAGGTTGCTGAAAGAATAACAAAACATGTTTTAGACGAAGGTGCTGAAATAAAGGAGTGTGAAGGAGTCACAGACATAAAAAGAGAAAAGGATTTCATTAGAGTGAAAACAACCAAATCAGAGTATAAGACGAGAAGTGTTATATTGGCTATAGGAACTATAGGAACACCAAGAAGGCTTAATGTTCCCGGAGAGAACTTGAATGGTGTCTATTATCACGTTAAAGATCCTTATGAGTTTAAAGGTAAAAATGTTATTGTTGTTGGTGGTGGTGATTCTGCTGTTGAGAATGCAATAGCTTTACAAAAAGCTGGTGCACACGTCATCTTGATTCACAGAAGAGACGAGCTAAGATGCATGGACAGGCTTAAGAAAGATATTGAGAAAAGCGGTGTTAAGATCTTGTGGAACACAGAAGTAAAGGAAATTATAGGCAAGAATAAGGTTGAATCAGTAAAGGCGATTAATAACAAAACTTTTGAAACGAAGGATATAACGGTCGATAGCGTTTTCATATTCATAGGGAGTGTTTTGAATACGGACTTTTTGAAGAAAATAGGAATCAAGCTCGATAGTGAACATATAGTTGTGGATAAGAATCTTAAAACCAATCTCGAAGGTGTGTTTGCTGCTGGAGATATTACGGGTTGTTTGAAAAGGATACCACAAGCTATAGCACAAGGTGAACTTGCAACGTATTCTGCATATAAGTATCTGAAACATCCGTACTGGGAATAGGTTTTTATTCAAGAAAAGCAAAAAATTTATAGAGGTGGTTTCATGAAGGTTACAGTTTCTGTTATAAAGGCTGATATTGGCGGATGGGTTGGTCATTCTCGTTCACACCCTGAAATAATAGACCTTGCAAGCGAACTTGTTCAGGAAGCAGTTGATGATGGCGTCCTTATAGATGGATATGTCACAGCATGCGGCGATGACCTGGAATTGATAATGACTCATAACAAGGGTGATGCTAATAAAGATATCCACAAGCTCGCATGGGATGTATTCAAAAAATGTACAGAAAAAGCAAAAGAGCTCAAGCTTTATGGTGCTGGTCAAGATTTATTGAAATCAACATTTTCGGGGAACCTGAAAGGTATGGGTCCTGGTGTTGCTGAGATGACCTTTGAAGAAAGGGCATCAGAACCCGTAATTGTTTTCATGGCTGATAAAACAGAACCTGGTGCATGGAGCATACCACTTTACAGAATGTTTGCGGATCCGTTTGTAAACCCAGGTCTTGTTATAGATCCTTCCATGCATGGTGGTTTCAGCTTTAACGTTCATGATATTGTTGAAAAGAAGCAAGTCTGGCTGAACTGTCCTGAAGAAATGTATGACTTGCTTGCTCTTATAGGAACCGTGGGTAGATAT
>CAYPCO010000080.1:0-3360 GCA_964409265.1 uncultured archaeon
CGTAAAGAAATGCATTGAAACCGATGTTGGTATAGATGTGTATACAAAAGGTAGTATATTTTATGGAGATCTTGTAACTTCTGATCTTTGTCATGTAGGGAAGCTTATAGAATATTTCTGTGATGGGGATGAACTTAACTGGACGCTCTTGGATTGTCCGAAAAATTATACGTGTGTGAACGGGGCATGTATCCCAATCAACACCACCCATTAAAATCGAACCAATCAGTAATTGGTTTTAGTATAATACAAATTTATAACACACATTCAAATTAAACTTTATGTTGATAGGAATAGTCGGTTGCCCGAATTCTGGAAAATCCACAATGTTTAAAGCTTTAACACTTGCAGATGCGGAAATAGCAGATTATCCGTTCACAACTATAAAACCAAATGAAGGTATTGGCTATGTCACCACTCCCTGCGCATGTAGAAGATTAAACGTTAAATGTAATCCAAAGAATTCACAATGCATTGAGGGAATAAGACATATTCCTGTTAAGATTCTTGATGTTGCTGGTTTGGTTCCTGGTGCTCATGAAGGTAAGGGTCTTGGGAATCAATTTCTCGATGATTTGAGACAAGCATCCGGTCTCATTCACGTCCTGGATGCATCTGGAAGAACGAATCCTGAAGGAAAACCTGATCATTGGGACCCAGAAAAAACCATAGATATCCTTGAAGATGAAATAGACGAATGGATTGCCGGAATAATAAAAAGGTCTTTTAAAAAGATAGAAACACTTTCAAGAACTCAAGGAAAGCCTATGGAAAAACTACTCGCTCAACAGCTGTCTGGCCTTGGAATATGTGAAGAACATATAAAACGTGTTATAAATTCTGGTATAACCTTATCTGAAGAAAACATCAAAACATTCGCGACAGAGCTTAGAAAGGCGTCAAAACCAATAATAATAGCTGCCAATAAAATAGATCTTCCAGAGGCAGAGAAGAATCTTGAAAAACTGAGAAAACACGGTGAGGTTGTTCCATGTTGTGCTGAAGCTGAACTTGCTCTGAAAGAGGCTGCAAGACATGATTTAATAAAATACATCCCCGGCGATTCCAAGTTTGAAATAATATCTGATGAATTAAATGAAAAACAGAAAAGAGCTCTAGAATTTATAAAAAACATTCTAGAAAGGTTCGGATCAACAGGAGTTCAGCAATGTCTAAATAAGCTTGTCTTTGATATGCTCTCCTACATCGTTGTATATCCGGTTGCAAACATAGGTAAGCTTTCGGATAATCAAGGTAACATCTTGCCTGATGCATATCTTGTTCCTAAGGGAACGACCTTAAAGGAGCTTGCGTCCATGATTCATACCGATATAGCTGAAAGCTTCATAGGAGGGCTCGATCTCAACAGGAAAAAGCTTGGAGCGGATTATGAACTAAAAGACGGTGATGTTATTGAGATTCTGTTTAAGAAATAGAGTGGGAAAATGCTTTATCTCATAGGTCTTGGTCTTTGGGATGAGAATGATATATCTATTGAGGGAATTGAAACATGCAGGAAATCAGATGAAGTTTACGCAGAATTTTATACAGCAAAATGGGGTGGTGACATAAAGGCTCTGGAAAAGATGATAGGCAAAAGGATTTTTATTCTTGAAAGAAAGGATCTGGAAGATTCATCCAGAGAATTTGTATCCAAAGCGAAGGACAAAGATATTTCGCTTCTTGTTCCAGGAGACCCATTAACTGCAACAACACATATTAATCTCATAACTGAAGCCAGAGATTTGGGTGTTGATACAAAGATCATTCATTCATCATCCATATATACTGCTGTAGCCGAATGTGGTTTAAGTATATACAATCTTGGTAGAACAGCAACGGTGGTAAGACCTCAAGAAGGCTATAAGCCAGAATCATTCTATGATGTTATAAAGATGAACAACAAACTGGGTCTCCATACACTTCTGCTTCTCGATATTGATATGAAACCCCAAGAAGGTCTAAATATCTTAATGGATATAGAGAAAAAAAGAAGGAAGAAC
Organism: uncultured archaeon; assembly: GCA_964409265.1. Lineage (GTDB taxonomy): Archaea > Aenigmatarchaeota > Aenigmatarchaeia > QMZP01 > QMZP01 > CAYPCO01. Next base: position 2,004 of record CAYPCO010000080.1, read on the forward strand.
ATCCTTTCACAAACAAAGATTGTAGTTGCATCTCGGCTTGGCTCATCTGAACAAAAGATCAAATACGGAAAAATCTCAGAACTCATAAAAGAGAAGTTTGACTGTCCTGGAGTGATATTAGTTCCGGGTAACCTTCAGTTCTTTGAAAAGGAGTTTCTTGAAAGGCTCTAATCCTTTTCTTTCTCCTTGAGCTTCTTATATGTGAGTGTCCATTTAACCTTTTTACCTTGCCTTCCAAGCTTCCAATTCTTTTGGCATTTTGAGTTACAAAAGTAAAAAATCTTTCCATCATTTCTAACAAACATTTTCCCTCTTCCTTCAGGAAGAGTTCCGCCACAAAAGGAACATTTGACCATATTCTCTACCTGCTTTGAAGGGCTGCAACAGCATCCATTGCAGTCTCCTTAAGGAGAATTATATCACCTTTTCTAACAGGACCCACAACATTTCTTATAAGGATTTTGTTTTTATCCTTGCCTTCAAGAACCTTACATCTAACTCTGCTAACGCCCTTGATTCCTAATCTTCCGATTATCTCTATAACTTCTGCAGGTGTTGCTTCCATAATCTTACTTCTTTAATTCGTTAATCTTTGATATTATCTCGTCTATAAGTTTTTTTGCATCGCCTTCTTCTGCTATTGCAACTGAAGATGTTGGAACCTCTATCCCTGCTGCTTTTCCTAACTCTTCCTTGGAAGGAACATATGTGTATGGAACCTTTTTTTCCTCGCATAGAACAGGCAAGTGCATCACTATCTCTTCTGGTTGCACATCGGTAGCTATGACCACAAGCTTTGCAAGTCCCCTCTCTATAGTTTTTGTTGTCTCGTTGACGCCCTTCTTAACCTTACCTGTTGTCTTTGCTATTGTAACTGCTTCATATGTTTTACTGACGAGTTCTTTAGGAACCTCAAACTTTACATATCCTGCCATTTTCATCCCCTCCTTTTTTAGGGTCTTCAGTTAATTTGATAATTGCTAATTTAAATAATTAATGTTTATAGGACGTTTTCAGATATATAAATTTTATTTAAGTTTTTTCTGTGAATTAAGAATTAAATGTTCAAAGTCGATGTTCATGTCCACACATCCTATTCTAAGGATGCTTTGTGCTCTCCTAAGAATGTTATAAGATTTGGATTAAAGAAAGGTCTTAATGCTGTAGCTATAACAGATCACAATACAACAAAGGCGTGGCCTAAAGCAAAGGAGATATCGAAAAAACTTGATTTCCCAGTAATATTTGGAGAAGAGGTGAAGATATTAGATAATGGCAAGATTGGCGAGGTTTTATGTCTTTTTATTCAGGAAGAGATAAAACCAGGTCCGCTTGATGAAGTTCTTGAAGAAGTGAA
>CAYPCO010000081.1:0-3324 GCA_964409265.1 uncultured archaeon
TGGAGGTTAAAGGCAAAAGAGGAGAGGTTAGCCTTTTTGATCTACTTAAGTCGTCTTTAAGGCAAAGACCGGATTACATAATCATGGGTGAGGTTCGAGGCAAGGAGGCCTTTGTTCTATTTCAGCAAATGGCCACAGGGCATCCATCGCTTGCTACAATACATGCTGCTTCCATAGAACAGTTAGCTGACAGATTAACAACACCACCCATATCTTTACCACCAGCTTTGCTTCAAAATATAGATATAATAGTTTTCTTGGTTCTTCTAAGGCTTAGAGGAAATTACGTGAGAAGAGCAGAATCTATACTTGAGGTTGTAGGGGTTGAAAGGAACCTTCCTGTTACAAACAAGGTCTTTGAATGGGATGCTTCGTCAGATAGCTTCAAAACCGTTAGTAGGTCTGCTGTTCTTGAAAAGATAGCGAAGAAGCTCGGTATGAATGAAGATGAAGTGAAAAACGAGCTTATGAGAAGAAAGGTTGTTCTAGAATGGATGCATGAGAAGGGTGTTTTTGATTATCGAGAGGTTGCTAAGATAATAAGTACATATTATACAAATCCTGAGAGGATACTGGATCTTGTTATGCAAAGCATGGAGGAGGTGTGATGGCCAAAAACCTCCCTTTACAGGAATTCGCAACAAGGTTTTTTGGACCGATTGTTGAAAACTATCTGGACTATTTTGATACCTTAAAAATAAATCTTAAGCGCGGTGATATAAAAATACCTCTTAAGGAATACCTCTCTGTAATATTTTTGTATTCATTCTTGGCGTTTGTTTTTACAATGATAGGCGCTTCGGTTTTCATTACACTTCTTATAGTTTCTCTTTCAGGTGCTGGAACAATCTATTCTTACACCTCTGCAATAATCCTTTCCTTCCTTTGTGCTGGTGGTGTTTTTGCAGCAGGATATTATTATCCAACTATAAGGGCAAAAAGCCTACAGTCCAAAATAGAGAGGTCTCTTCCATTTGCAGTTTTTTACATGGCAACAACGGCCTCGTCTGGTGTTAACCCGGTAGAGATATTCAAGATGCTTTCTTTGAAAGGCGGACCTATCGGTAGGGAGGCAGGGAAGATATACAGTGATGTTAAAACCTTAGGTATGAGTCTACCATCAGCGGTACAGAAGGCAGCTTTGAGGTCGCCGTCACCAATGTTTTCTGATTTTCTTTGGGGCATACTTTCAGTGATAACCACAGGTGGTGATCTTGAAAAATATCTCATAGGCAAGACAAGAACGTTTATGGATAATTACAGAAGAGCATTGGATGAATATGCAAAACAAATAGCACTTTATACAGAAATCTATATAACACTCATAATCGTTGGAACGTTATTCTTTATAGTCTTGATATCCATAATATCTCCAGTTGCTGGAGCAAATACACTTATCTTACAAACGTTTTTGGTATTTTTCTTTGTCCCCCTTGTGTCTTTAGGATTCATAGTTCTATTAAAAGGAATATCACCAACGGAATATGATTAGTATGTTCGAAAACCTCACATTAAAACAAAAGGTTATTATAATTCCAGCATCGATAAGTATATGTTTAATAGTTATAGGAATCTTACTTGGTGATGCCGCCGTTCTTGCAAACCTTATTATAATATCCTTTTTCATATCCGTTATTCCGTATTTTCTCTACAGATATTCAAGATTTATGTGGATAAAAGGTCTTGAAGAGCAATTTCCCAATTTCGTCAGGGACCTTGCAGATTCTATCAGGTCTGGCATGTCATTTTATGAAGCTATAAACATAGCATCTATGTCTAATTACGGAAAGCTTACAGATGAAGTTGTTAAAATGAAGAATAGACTCTCTTGGGGAACGCCTTTCTTAAGAGTCATGGAAATATTCGAAAATAATGTTAAAGATTCAAGGATACTAACAGAAGCCATAGATATAATAAAACAATCCTATGAGTCTGGTGGCAACATAGCATCGACTCTTGACTCTGTTGCAAGGAATATAATCATGCTCAAAGAAGCAGAGGCAGAAAGGTCAAGTTTGGTCAAGCAGCACGTCTTTATAATGTATGGTATATTCTTCATGTTTCTTGGAATATCGTTGATGATAATCTTCGTTATGGTACCAATGATATCTACTCATCCAGGAGAAGGTATGCAACCAAGCGGCTTGCTTGGTTTCGGGTTCAGAAATCCGTGCGAGAATACAGGCATGTTTCCGTGCGGCTTGTTTGATGGAATATGTTTGATGTTTCACGTCGGTAAAGGTATAGGATGCTACTATACTGCTCTCTTCTTTACAGTCATAATAATTCAGGGTATATTCATAGGCCTTATTGCTGGACAGCTTGGTGAAAATTCTATTATTGCAGGAACAAAACACTCGTTAATAATGATTTTCGTTGCTTTTGGAATTTTCTTCTTTTTGGCAAAACTGGGCTTGCTGCCATCATGAGATCAGAACTCTTAAGACAGGTTGTGCATGCAGGAGGGATATTTTTTATTTTTCTAGCATGGTTTCTCGACAAATTTTTGCTCTCTATGATGCTTCTTTCAATATCTATATTTTTTCTCATCTATTCAGAATATGTCACACGAAAAGAAAAATCCTGGGTAGGGATTGTAAACAGAATCGAAGGGAAGATAAGAGATTTTGCAACATGGCTTGAAAGAGACCATGTCAAGAGACCATTTCTTGGAGCGTTCTGGTTCTATTTTGCATGTAGTTTTGCCTTTTTCTTCTATTCACTCAGCATAGCAACGGTAAGCTGTATGATTCTCGCAGTAGCAGACGCAGCATCAACTCTTGTTGGAAAGAAAGGCAGAATAAAGATAATTCAAAATAAAACCCTTGAAGGAACGATTGTCTTTTTCATAACATCTTTGTTCGTGTCTATATTTTTCCTAAATATATACCTATCCATGATTGCTGCTATAACAGCAACACTATCAGAGGTTTTTCCTGATATTTTTAATGAAAAATGGAGAATGTTTATAGATGATAACTGGACCATACCGCTTATAACTGGGTTTATCTTAACTCTCACCATGTGAATGGATACATGGTTCTATTGAGTTCTCGTTCATCACCTATGATAACAGGAACATCTCTACCTATCTTTGCATGAATCTGTCTCATATAGTTCAATAAGTCTCTTTCTGCAAAAAGTGATACTATAGTTGAAATTATCCTCATAACTATATCTGCGTTGTATTTCTTTGTAAAAACGGCTAAATTAGAAAAGAGCACATAAAGAAATATGTCCATGAATATATACCTTCCGGTCTCACCCAAAAGATCTTTGTTATTTTTGTAAAGTATCCTCAGGTTCTTTATATCAAAAAGTACA
>CAYPCO010000082.1:0-3293 GCA_964409265.1 uncultured archaeon
ATTTTTAGGGAAAAATCCCGAACTTTTCCAGGAGATAAGAAAAGCCATTCTTGATTTTTTCGAGAAGAGAAAATGAAGGGAAAGTTTGTTGTAATAGAAGGTATCGATGGTGCAGGAACAGAAGAACAATCAACGAGGCTTTTTGAGTATCTTAAGTCACAAGGCATATTTGTAGAGAGATTGACGTATCCTGATTATTCGAAGGTTATAGGAAGAATGATCCATGAGTGGCTTCATAGCAAAGAGGAACTTCCTGCGAATACGCTTTTCCTGGTTTATACAGCAGATATGGTAAAGGATATAGAAAAGATAAAGTCTTGGATTAATGAAGGTAAGTTTGTGATCGCTGATAGATATTTTACAACAACTCTTGCGTATCAAACCGCTCAGGGATTTCCTCTGGAAAAGGCATTGAAATTTGCTGAACTATTTGAAATACCAAAACCTGACATGGCTATATATCTTAAAGTCAGTCCCGATGTGACCGTGGAAAGAAAATACAAAGAAAAGGAAGAACTTGATAGAAACGAAGCTAATAAAGAATTTCTGGAAAAAGTCTCAAAGGTTTATGATGACCTCGTAAAGAATCAGGTCTTTACCTCATGGTTTGTCGTTGATGCTGAGAAAAGTATAGAAGAGGTTTTCGATCAGATAAAGAAGATTCTAAGGGTATGATTACCAAGGTTGTTTCTTTACTCCTAATTTGTATCCTATAAAGTTTGCTGAGTAGTGTAGCAAAGGTGTCATAACAACAAGCAGTATTATCCAAGATTGTTTCAACCTGACAAAAAACGATACGAAAAACAACGAACCCAAAAGAAAATCAAGTTGATCGAGAATCGGGGCATGCCCTCCCCTTGGTATGTTAAGTCTTCTCTTTATGAAAGACCCTGTTATATCACCCACCATTGCACCAAGTCCTAGGAAAAAACCAAGTAGAGGATTCATTGGAATAATATCCAAAGGGACGGGAGAAAGGTAAAAAGGTAGATATGGATATGCAACAACCTGAACAATTGATATCAGCACAGAAATCGTGCACGCAAAAAACAATCCCTCCCAGGTTTTACCGTTGCCTAAGACAGGTCTTCCATCATAAAATCTTCTTCCTCCATCTATAGGGTGAAGTTTTTTCTTGAGACCTATAAAAGGGGTGAGACCATTAGCAGCGTATGCTGGAAGAATAAGCCAGAACGCCTCAACCAAGGTATAAAGGTCGAAGACCATAATTAGAATTGGTTTTTACGGATTTTTATAGCTCATACAAATTTAAATCTCAGGTGATCAATAATTTTTAAAATGGTGTTAAATCCAGAACTTGTTAAAAGTATTGACAGGCTTAAACCTGTGGATATAGTGGTTGGGATTCAGACAAAAAATGTTGAAACCACCATTGCACATGTTTTAAATGTTGTGAGTGAGGGTCTTACAGAATACTTTCAGGATTATAAGAGTCTTGTTGTTGTTTCTGATGGTCTTTCCAATGATAGGACTATAGAGATTGCAAACCTATTCGGTCTTCAGAATCATATAAAAAAGCTTGTTGTTGAAGGTGCGGGTGCCAGAGGTAAAGGAGATGCTATAAGAACGGTTTTCGAGATTGCAATTCGTGCAAATGCAAAAGCTGTTGTTTTGTTGGATGGTGATCTACTCAGCATAAAACCAAGATGGCTGCACAGCCTAACCGAACCTGTATTGTATGGCATTGCCGATTTAGTTGTTCCTTATTATGTTAGGGACAAACATGATGGTCTTGTAACCAACAATCTTGCATATCCCTTGACCAGAGCCCTTTACGGAGTAAATGTAAGGCAGCCTATAGGAGGTGATTTTGGTCTTTCCAGAGCTTTGGTTGATTCGCTTGTTGATCATAAATGTTATCCTGAGGATTTTGGAATAGATATATTTATCACCTGTGTTGCCGCAGCAACGGATATGGTAATCAGGGAGGCTCTTTTGGGTTTAAAGCTTCACGAATCAGCTACCAAATACAAGGATGTAAGCTATCATCTCATAGATATGTGTAGACAGGTTGCTACAACCATGTTTGATTTGGCTGTGTATTATGAGGATAAATGGAAAGAGATAAAACCAAAAAAAGTGAAAAGGAGAAAGATAAAGTATTATGGCCCAAAACCACTTCCTGTTAATGTAAATCTTGAAAGAATAAAGGCATTATTCAACGAATTGTTTGTGAAGAACAGGGATGTTCTAAAAAGAAATCTTCCTAAAAATATCTTTCAACATGTTAAAAGATACGGTGTGAGAAACTTTGGTGTTGAAAAATGGGTAAAAAGTGTTTATTCGCTTCTGGCTGCTTTTAACCATGAAGAAAACAGATCTGCCATCATTGATTCTTTGACAACACTGTGGCTTGCAAGATGTTTTAATTACGTCAACGATACCAAGGATATGAGTATAGAGGAGGTTGAAGAATATATAGATAAACAAGCAAAGACTTTTGAGGAAGAGAAAAAATATTTGATAAGAATTATGAATCATCATTCAAGGAGTGTATGCTAAAGATTTTAAAACAAAACATAATTCTTATACGGGCCGGTAGATCAACGGTTGGTCTTCCGTTAAAGATCGCCGCCTTCGCAAGGCGGAGGCTCCGGGTTCAAATCCCGGTCGGTCCATTCTTTGGGTTCAAAAATTACCGAATCTTTTGAAAGCTAATCCATTAGAGTACTAAGAATTTATCAAATCAACTGATAAATTTGCTCTATAAAACGATTTAATTTCCGTTCAAATGATTTTAACAGTGAGTTTAAATTTAACTAATTTAAGTGATCTTAACCATTTTAAATTATGTCAAAAAATATTGCAACCAACTTGGCTTCAGAATTCTATGTTGCATCTGTTCTGTGGAGATTAGGTTTTGACGTTACAATAACTTTAGGCCATACAAAGGAGATTGACATTATTGCTAAAAGAAAAGATGGAAAATTGATCACCATAGATGTAAAAGCTGTAAGAAATCCACCATTCCTTCTCCAGAAAAATGAAGAACTTCTTAGGAAGAAGAATCATTTTCTAATCTTCGTACATTATGGCAATAAATTTTCGAAAATAAAGGAGAATCCGCAAATATTTGTAGTTCCTTCAACCGAACTCAATAAAGTCGTTAGGTCAATTTATAATCCAAAATTTTCTGATATATGGGAGACGAAACCATTTTATTTAAAGGATTATGAGGATCGATGGGATTTGATAATGAAGTGATATAATGGTTAAAAAAGGGATCCTATAGTCATTACGAGTTGGTTTTTGAACGATTTTTAAGACCAATC
>CAYPCO010000083.1:0-3273 GCA_964409265.1 uncultured archaeon
GAATATGTGCTCGATAATTTTCCGGGGATAAAAATTCTTGAGTTCAATCTCATAAAAATAATGGGTAGGACAGAGAAAAATCTATGGCTCGTCCCCAAGCTCTCGGACATAGAAAATAAACTAAAAGAATCCTTTAAACTCTGTAAAGAAAACAAAATAAATCTTTTGGTTGATGGTATACCTTTATGTTATATGAATGGCTACGAAGAATATTCTATAGATGCTATAAAGATAGTAACAAAAAACGAAAAGTTCTTTGAAGAGAAGGATAAAACAGAGACATGCCATAAATGCAGTCTTAAAAGTATATGCAGGGGTTTTAGAAAGGGTTATGTAGAGCTTCATGGGGACGAAGCAAAAGCATTAGATACATCCTTAGATGAGATTAAGAAAAGAATTTTAGGTAGGTAGTCCTTACAAGTGATGAGATGAGGAGACCAAGCAAGCAGAATGGAACAGCGATCTTCATTCTCCATGGTTTTCTGTCGAAATTTAAAACCCATCTGTCGAAAAAATCATTAATCTCAAGCATGTGAATTATCTTGCATTTAGATTCAGCAAATGTTGGAACAGAGACCGGTATAGAAACCATCTTAAAGCCCTTGCTCCATGCCTCTAAAAAGATGTTAAGTTCTATATCGAAATTTTTAGCTTTTAAATCAAGCATCAGCAATCTTTCGAATCTCATGGCCATAAAACCTGATGATATATCTGAAAAATGACATCCTAAGGCAAGATTTACCCAAAAGATAGTAAACTTGTTAAGAAATCTTCTCAACAAAGACCTCATTTTCTTTCTACAACCAATAACTATGTCGGCATTATGCCTCTCAAGCGTACTGATAAGGTTTTTTATCTCTCGTGGATCTCTTTCACCATCGCCGTCCATAAACACTATGAACTCTGGTTTAAACTTTCCGGCTTCATGAATGCCCTTTTTTATAGCACGACCCTTGCCTGTTTTACTTTCATGGAGTATGCGTACATCTGGGAAATGTTTCCTTACAAGTATTCTTGTATTGTCGGTGGAACTGTCGACAAGAATTATTTTATCTACATATTTTCTTGCCTCTTTTATTACGTTTATTATGGTTCTTTCTTCATTCATGGTCGGAATAATCAGTATCGTTCTCATATCACAATTCGGACACGGACCTTGAACCAAGCTCGGACAGAGAGCTTATCTTTCTTCCTTTGATGGGTTTTATCTCATTAAAACCAAAAATACTCGCATATTCATATCTTACACCAGGACATATGAGATCGAACAAACAGTGCTTGCATTGAGGTGTTTTTGTTTTTTCCTTGGACATCTTTTCGTCCAAATTGACGCTAAATTCCGGGCCCTTGACCTCTGTCTTAAACTGTGAAAGGTCAGGGATTATAAATTTCCAATATTTCTTGTCGAAAAAACAAGGTGGTATAGACATAACCACACCTTTGTCAAGATTATAATCTTCTATTATATCCAAAGCTTCGCATACGTAAGAAACAACATCGCTTATTCTCGGAGCAAGTTCTTTCCTGTTCTCATACATATTCCCAAAAATACTGGGAAATATGAGAACATATCTTGATGTTCCAAGGTCAAGAAGAAATTTTACCGTCTGAGGGAGAAATTTATAGTTTGTTTTTGTAATAACTGTATTTACCTCTACTGTTCTATCCATAGCTCGAATGTTCTTCAAACCCCGAATCGTTTGCCTGAAAGATCCCGAAACCTGTGTCAGATAGTCGTGTATTTCCGGTCTGTGGCCATGGATTGAAAATTTAAAATAGTTTGCACCCAGATCAATTATCTTTTTTGTAAACTTCACGTTGGCAAACATTCTTCCATTAGTCTGTATCCTTATGGTTCTAAATCCTTGTTTCCTTGCAAAGCTAACAAGCTCAAATATATCCTTTCTTATGGTTGGTTCACCACCGGTAAAACCAACTATTTCAGCACCCTTTCTTTTAGCATCTAAGATATCCTTTTTGATTTCTTCTGTTGTTTTGTTAAACACCCTTTTGGAATAATCTATAGAACAAAACTTACAATTATTATTACACTGAAATCCTACCAAGAGTTCTACAAGGGCTATCTCGTTAGAGCTCATAATGACCCGTTGACTATTTTTAAAAATTCTTTCAGAGCATTTGCAAATATGTCTATTTCTTCTCTCGTGTTATAGAAATATAAGGATGCTCTTATCGTCCCTTCGCCGAGTTTTGGATTCAGACCAATATAATAATGGAATGGGTTTGCGCAGTGCTGACCAGCTCTGAGCATTATTTTATATCCTTCAATGTCGCTGTTAAGATATTCGGCAACGTCTTTTGGTGAGATGTTCTTATTCTTAAGATAGAATGAAACCAGAGCACAGACCTTTTTCTTAAAATCATGAGGTCCTACTATTTCTAGTTCATCTAAAGAAAGAACATCCAAAAGTTTTTGTACAAGTGTCTTCTCATAGTTATATATTTCATCAATGCCTAGCTTTAGAAGATATTCCACAGCAGCACCTGAACCTATTATCCCTGCATAATTTTGTATACCTGCTTCAAATCTTCTAAGATTCGGAAGAAATTCTGGTTCTATCCTGTTATTTTTGTATTCAACATCTATTATGGTATCACCGCCTACAAGAAAGGTGTCAAGTTTATCTGAAACTGATTCGTTACAGTACAAAACACCAACACCAGTAGGACCACACATCTTGTGAAGGGAAAAAACCATAAAGTCAACATCAAGTTTTTTTACATCAATTGGAACATGCGGAACTGATTGAGCTGAATCCAGGAGAACCAATGCTTCGTTATCATGCGCTATTTCCGTTATTTCTTTCACTGGTGTCTCACAACCCGTAACGTTGGAAGCGTGTGTAAGACATACCATTCCTACATCCGGGGTGATTTTTTCTTTCCAGCTTTCTACATCGAAAACACTTTCTTTATTTGGTTCAACAAAAACGATATCGTCGATTTTTTTCGAATTCATAAGTTTCCAGAAAGGCAAGATTAGACTATGATGGTCCAAAGCGCTACAAACTACCTTTTGATTTCTATTGAAATCTAAAGCATTGGCAACAAGGTTGACCGATTCGGTCGTGTTTTTTGTCCATACAATTTCTGACGGGTCTGCACCTATGAATTCTGCAACCTTTTCTCTTGATGCTTCACAAAGTTCATTAGTCTCCCTGCTCAAATCATGAGAAGACCTGGAACCACCACAAGAACTCAGGTTCTCATAGTAATATCTAACCGCATCTATAACTTGTTTTGGTTTCAAGG
>CAYPCO010000084.1:0-3177 GCA_964409265.1 uncultured archaeon
ATGCATAAAGGAAGATGATGTGTTGAAGGAGATGTATACATTGTTTCCTGAATTCATGGACCTTGAGACAGCGACTGGTATAATATCTGTTCTGGGAAGAGAATACGAGTTCTTTGGTAATGCGTATGAAATAATGCTATCTAAAAAACTCGAAGAAAACGGATATTTAGAGGGCGTTGAAATTGAACCAGACACTGTTTTATACAATATAAGTCTTCTGGCACCAGGGAAAAATTATCTTAAAGCATTAAAATCTTGGAAAGGTAATACGAAATGATCGTTCCAGACCACGAAATAAAAAGGCTTTTGAAAGAGGGCAAGTTAATCATAGAGCCTTTAGATGATCCAGAAGATCAGATACAACCAGCGTGTGTTGATTTAAGACTTGGATCTGAGTTTAAGATATTTAAATATACATCTCAGCCTTATATAGATTCCAAGAATCCTTCAGATTATACACAAAGTTGTGATACAGGTGGAAAACCATTTATCCTTCATCCAAAAGAATTTGTTCTTGGAATAACTAAAGAGAAAATAACTATTCCTCCGGATATGGCAGCATATGTGGACGGGAGGTCATCTTTAGGAAGACTGGGTGTAACCGCACACATAACTTCAGGCTGGATAGACCCAGGTTTCTCTGGTAGACTCGTCTTAGAGATATCGAATCTCGGTAAGATTCCTGTTACTTTATATCCAGGCATGAAAATATGTAAGCTTTTACTTTTCAAACTCACATCACCTTCAGAGATACCTTACAACATGAGAAAAACAGCAAAATACCATAACCAAGAAGAGATATCGCAAAGCAAAATCCACGAAGATAAATAGTTATTTCTCCCAGATGAGAAGACTCTCCCTCATTATACCTATCTTTTCGGTTCTATGTCGTGTGCACCACCGCTTATTTAAAACAAGAAATTTTTTCACCTTAAAACCAACATGTTCAGCAAGTCTACATAGAATGATATCAGATTCAACAACACCTGTAGGAAAGCATCCATTACCGACAATCAAACCCGTTTTCGCTCCTGACTTGCTAACCCTGTAAATCTCCTTTATGGCATCAAACATATCGGAAAAATATGGTATTGCTTCACCCGGAAGCTTATTTATATCATTACCCAGTATCGGTAAAAGCTTCTCAACACCCTTCTCTATGGTCTTGAGGTTAACACCTATATAGGACCTTATAGAAGGCTTGGTTTCTATATGAGCTAAAAACAGTTTCTGTTCTATCTCATAGATTCTTGTATATTCTATCTTGTTAAGATATGGAGGAGAAGTTATCACGGAATCAAAGAATTCATCTTTGCATTCAAGTCTCCTTGCATCACCAAAATCAACAACAGATTGGACATTCTCTTTATGAAACCCTTTCAGATCTTTTATCATTTTCTTTAGCTGTCTTCTTAACATGTCTCTTAGAGGAGGAACAGGTTTTTTCTTTATCTTAAGGACAGCCCCGTCCTTGTAGACATAACTACACTTCATAGCAACATTCATAAGAGCGAGCGTAAAAAAATCTCTGATCTTCTCATCTTTGATCCTAAGGATTCTTTCCCTGAAGAAAAATATATCATCCAGGGTATGTCTTGAAAACGATTTCTTTATTAACGTGTCTTTGATTTGGTATTCAGGTTTTTGAAACCTTTCACTCAGGAGGTTCTTAGCTTCTTCTTTGAGTTTGTTAATATCATAGTCGGTGAGCTTAACCTGTGTGACAAAGACAGAAACCGGATGCGTATCAAATCCCATGGAGTTAATACCTAATTGCTTGCACGCCAGAAGAGTAGTCCCCACACCGCAAAACGGGTCTAAAACCCATGAGCCTTTTTTGAGATTAAACATTCTTATAAGATTAAACACAAGTTCTTTGGAAAAACCTTCTTTGTAATAAAACCAATTGTATACAGGTTCTGTTTTGTTTGGAATGAATGTTGCAAGTTTTCCCCATTCGGTTTTGTCAATGATTTTATATACCATAATCCACCTACGGATTTTTTATTTTTCAAATATTAATATTTGGAAAAACAAAAATTAAACAAATGAAAAGAGAGGACAAGCTTCAGCTTATATGGGCAGTTACCTTTGTAATATCTGGTATAATCTTTGCCCTTGCATTCTGGTTTACGCCCATTATAGGGATATACGCAGCTCTTGGTTATATAATACTCTATGTTGGTTTGGCAAGTGCATTTCTTTATGTGTTCAAACATATAGAGACACTAAATGTAAACTTGCTCGAAACACTAGAAGAAAGGAAGGATGAGATTGAAGAAATGAAAAAAGAAATAGAGAAAAAATATTTCCGAAAGAAGATAGATGAAGAGACTTTCAGAAGACTTATGCAAAAATATGAAGAGAAATTAACAGAACTTAACGTGAAGATAAAGAAACTCAAGGGTGATTAGTTATTTTTTGACATCTCTTTTGCAACCTCTTTTGGAAGCTCTATGGCTATGATCTTGGATTCTCCTCCTTCCATGGATACACCATATATCTGATCTGCCTCTGAGATCAAAGCATCATTATGTGATATTGCTATGAACTGTGCGTGTTTCGAATGTTTCTTTATAAGCTTTACCACCTTCTTGGTATTGATCTTATCCAGAGCAGAATCAGCCTCATCAAGTATGTAGAAAGGAGAAGGTTTATACCTTTGTATGGCAAAGAGAAATGCAAATGCTGTCAGGGTTTTTTCACCACCAGACATGCTATCTATGTGAAGAAGTTTTTTGCCCGGTGGTTGTGCCTTAATAAGAAGCCCTGAATTTATATCCTCTGGATTTTCTAGTTCAAGTTTAGCATCACCACCTGTAAGTTCTTTGTAAACCTCTTTGAAGTTTTTGGCCACTATTTCCATGGTGTGCATGAAAGTTGTTTTCTTCTTTTCTTCTATCTTGTTTATGGTATCTTCGATGGATTCTTTCTCTTTGATTATTTTATCTACCTTTTCTTTGAAATCGTCAAATTCGGCTTTTATCTCATCAAAGTCCTCCAAGGCCTTCATGTTAACCGGTCCTAATGAGTTTATTTCACGAATGATCTCCTTTTCCTTTTCCCTTAGCGTGTCTATCTCCAGGTCCACAAATGGTTTAAGCTCTTCGGGGCCTTTATCAACGTCTTTCACGTCCTCAAGATATTTTTTGTCTTCTCCTTCGAGCCTAACCTGTA
>CAYPCO010000085.1:0-3174 GCA_964409265.1 uncultured archaeon
CGACCTTCGGGTTTCATCCACCACCTCTTTACATGCGGTGAACACACCGCTTCCATGAAGTGGTGTTATGAGCCCGACGAGCACTCCAGGCTGCTCCACCCCGCTATATGCTATAATTATATATTGTGTTTTAAAAGCTTGATAGCTAATAAATTTATATATGATAGCAGGTATTGACGAAGCTGGAAGAGGGGCTGTTCTGGGACCTCTCGTTGTTGCTGGTATATCCGTACAAAAAGAAAAACACAATCTTCTAAAGAAACTTGGTGTTAGAGATTCTAAGCAATTAACTCCAGAAAGAAGAGAAAAGCTTAGTGAAAAGATAGAAGAGATTGCTAAAGATGTTATTGTTTTAGAGATCGGTGCATGTAAAATAGATAATTATAGAAAAATGGGTTTAAACCTCAATAAATTAGAAACCATGAAATTTGCCGAGATTATAAATCTTCTAAAACCCTTAAAGGTTTATGTAGATGGGTGTGAGATCAGAACAGACAAAATGAAAAAAATGATAGAAAGGATGTTAATTGATGATAGTATAGAGGTCGTTGTTGAAAATTTTGCAGATAGAAAATATCCTGTAGTGAGTGCAGCGTCGATAATAGCTAAGGTTACAAGAGACAAAAAGATAGAAGAATTAAAAGAGAAGTATGGTGATTTCGGCTCTGGATATCCAAGCGACCCGATAACAATAGAATGGCTTAAAAACTGGCTTGAAGTAGAAAAAGATCTTCCTAGCATTGCAAGAAAAACTTGGGTAACATCTGAGTTGATAAAATCTGAAGTTCAACAAAGCAAGTTGACATCTTTTTTTAGAAAATTAGGTTTTGGCTAATCACACTCATAAGACATAAGATTTTCGAGGAATTCCTTTTTTAATGATTCAGAAATGAAACGACCACCAACTGTGGATATCTGAGAAACAAGCTCATGCAGTTCATAAATCCTGAAGTAATTTCCCTTTTCCATACATTCTTGAAGATATTTTTCAAACTTGCTGGTCTCAGAGGGAGTAAAACCGATATTTTGCATATTCATAACAAGATTGTGAATATGTAACTTTATATCTTCCCCTGTCTTGTATATGTCCATAAAATCCACCTATTAGGTAAGAATTTGCACCTAAGTATTTTTATTATTTTGCAAACAAATATAAATTATGCTGAAAAGGATTGATGATATCGTTCTTATACAGCTTTCTGATCTTGATTCTAATATTTATCTAATAGATGATTGTGTTATAGATACTGGGACAGGATTTAACTTTACAAGACTTCATAGTATTTTGAAGGTTCTTGGAAAAAATTTCGAATCCATAAAACAGGTTATTAATACACATTGTCATTTTGATCACATAGGCGGCAATGGCTATTTTCTTAAGGCATCGATAGCCATACATGAAAACGATGCCCCTGTTATTGAAAATGCTGATATTGTTAAAAGTGTTGCCGATTATTTTGATGGTAAACTAAGACCAAGAAAGGTTGATGTAAAACTTAAGGATGGTGATGTAATAGATGTTGGTACAAGGAAGCTAAAGGTTATTCACACACCCGGCCATACTCCGGGATCAATATGCCTTTATGATGAGAAAGATGGTATACTTTTTTCAGGAGATACGTTATTTTCTGATGGTATAGGCAGAACAGATTGTCCCGGAGGTGATGAAGAAGCTCTTATAGAATCCTTGAACAAGTTAAGTAAACTAAGTTTCAAAAAGCTTTTACCGGGTCATGGAGAGCCCGTTCTCGAGAATGCAGACGAGATCTTAAAGAAGATTCTTGAAAGTTCTTAACGCCTCAAAGGAACAAAAGAGCATGTGAAAATATTTTCAAGTTCTAACCCGTCTTTAACCTTTTTACCAACCGTTAATGTCTGATACCAACCACCACCTACAGGTGCTACTATTATACCACCATCTTTAAGCTGATCTGTCCATGAACGAAATATCTGGGGTGTTGCGCATGTAACTATAATCTTGTCGTATGGCGCTTCTGGAGGATAACCTTGACTTCCATCCCCATGTATGACCTTTACGTTTTCACATCCCAATCTTTCTAGGTTTTTTCTGGCGAAATCACAGAGTTTCTTTTCAAATTCAACAGTGTAGACCGATCTCACAAGTTTAGAGAGTATACAAGCCTGGTAACCGGAACCGGAACCTATTTCAAGCACTTTATCAGTTTTTCTTGGTTTCAAGAGTTCTGTCATTATAGCAACCATATGAGGGGCTGAAATTGTCTGGCCGTAACCTATTGGCAAAGGCTCGTCTATATAAGCGTGATCTTTGTATTTTTCTGGAACAAAATTCTCTCTAGGGACCTCAAGAAACGCCTTTATTATTTTAGGTGATTTCAGATATCCTTCCTTTATGAGCGACTCTACAAGTCTTTCTCTTTCAGACATGCTAGACATACATTTAATTAGAAAAGTAAAATTAAAATTATGAAATTCTATGAAATGATTGTAAGGACAACCGAAAAAGACTCTGTTAGACTGATCAAGGCTCTTGGATGGAAGGGCATAGTCACGTTCGATTCTTTGGAAAAGAGCAGCGGAATAGAGGTTTATAAAGGTATAGAGATATCCGGGAATAAATATAAAATCAAAAAAGTCGCGAGAAAGATAAGAAAAAAATTTCACATAATAGCTGCAAAAGGTGGCACAGCAGAGCTTAATAGAGCAATACTTGAAACGCCTGAAATAGATATTTTAACAGATCATATACTTCAGGATAACACGTGCGGCATAAATCACATTCTTGCGAGGATAGCTGCAAAAAATAACGTAGCCATATGTTTTGAATTCGGTAAGCTCCTAAGATCTTCAGGAAAGACAAGAGCAAAGATCTTCTCCTCTTACGTAGAGACAGCAAAATTTGTTAGAAAATATAATGCGCCTTTTGTTATCTCTTCAGGTGCCCTCAGCAAGTGGGAATTAAGATCACCATCTGAACTTATATCCTTTGGGAAACTTCTTGGTTTTGAAGAACCTGAAATAAAAAGAGCCCTTTCAGGAGACGTAATAAAAGAAAATGAAAAAAGGATCTCGGTTAAATGGGTAATGCCTGGGGTGGAGATCGAATAATATGAAATTTGTTTTAACAACACATCCCGGAATAGAAGATATAGTAGAGAAGGAAGTAAGAGAAAAAGTTAGGAGTAAGAAGATAGA
>CAYPCO010000086.1:0-3141 GCA_964409265.1 uncultured archaeon
TCTATAACAATTCTTACACTTAAAGGCGTGTTCCTGCCTCCTTCAGGTGAAAGCCACGGTGAATCAGTCTATCTAGGAAGGTTTTCCACTGGGATGTCTCGAGCTATTTTTTTATGTTTTTTGCTTCTCAGAACTATGGTGTTGAGCGAAACAAACCATCCATTTTCAACAACTCTTTTCAAAAGATGATGAGCACCGAACATATGCAACTGAACCCTTTCAGCACCTGCGCTTTCGAGCATATCTACAGCATCATTGAACGCATCTCTTGCATGTATAACCAACGGTTTCTTCAACTCCTTTGCAAGTTCTATGAATTTCATGAAGAGATCTCTCTGTTTTTTTCGCCACTCCTCTTCTTTTATCCACCAATAATCCAGACCCACCTCGCCTATTCCAACCAAACGATCTTTATGCTTCCTTAGAACATCAAGAAATTCTTCCACTTGCTTTTCACTTATTTCCTTGACATACTCAGGATGTATACCTGCTGTTGCAAATACAAAATTTTCATACCTTTTGCACATCTCCATGGTCTTTTCAAAATCATCAGGATGTGCACAAGACACTATAACAGCCTTTAAATGCTCCTTGCATCTTCTTATAACCTCGTCTCTATCTTTATCAAAATCTTCCTGTTCAAGATGACAATGACAGTCGATCATTTTAACACACCCATTCCCCTTTAGATTCTAAGAGGCTATTTTTCACATAAATCGATGCATTGGTTCTTACAGCAATTGCAACAGCATCACTTGGTCTTACATCTAGATTGAGTATTTTATCATTCTGTCTTAAAATAAGTTTTGCCCTGTATATATTTTCAATGAAATCATCTATCTTAACCATGAGAACACCTATATCGAAACTTTCAAGAACATATTTTATAAGGTCATGTGTGTTCGGTCTGATATCAATCTCCCCTTTCAAGGCTTTTTCTATCGAGTCGGTCTGTTCTGGTGTTGTTTCTATATCAAGCCGATAACAATGTGCCGTCAATCGTATCATACCAGGCTCTACATCTATCTGAGCTTGTGAGAAACCTTTTAAGGACAACTGAGGCACATTTTCCATATCACTATCAGGTTTTATAATCTCTATAATATACTCTCTGGGTTTTTCAGGTTTTGAAAAAACCACTATCAAAACCAAAACAACAACAAGTGCACCTACAAGAACCTTGAAACTAATCGGAAAAGAAATATTCCATCGCCTCCTCTATGCTTCCTACTTCTTTAACCTCGATTCCAGCCTCTTCAGCTATATTAACCTTTACAGGTATCTGTTCTATCGTACATATCTGAGTCCATCCTATTTGCTCACAATATCTCTCAGACCTATAGGTTATCTGATTCGATTGAGCAAGTGGAACAAGGAAAAGCTCAGCACCAACGGATTTTGCAGCAACCGCCTTTGCAAGTATTTCTCCAACAGGACCTATACTTCCGTCATGATTTATGGTTCCCGTTATCATAACACTTTTGTTCAGCTCCTTTCCCGTCAGAGCTGCTATAGTTGCTATGGTTATCGCAGCGCCTGCAGATGGACCCTCTATAACAGAGGCATTGGCTTTTATTGTGTAGATTAAATCATAGTTTTCTAGATCAATACCTGTAACTTTCTCAGCAATATTTCTCGCCATTCTTATAGAATTTTGTGTATCTGTCCAGAAGAGGAGTTTGTCTATATTAACAAGAGCCTTTCCTGAACCAGGAACAACAAAAACCTCAAGCGTAGTTGGTATACCATTGCCTTCCTGATCCACAGCGGGTATTGTCATGGAAACATAACTCATATTCGTGTAGTTAATAGGTTTACAAGGACTTTGTGTATGATTATATACGTAAACATAGACAGTGTGAGAACTCAGAACACCACCAAGATATGCACCTACTGCTATACCTATAATGAGCATCGCTATTCTGGTTTTCATAAAATATCTTATTGGAATCCTGAAATAAAAAAATTTAAATCGCCGCTCTGAGTTATTTTTATGCGGAGTCCGAAAATAGGGGTCATAGGCGGGACTATAGTCTTAAATAAAAGATTTTTTGAAGACTCAAACAACATTAAGATAAGCACAAGTTATGGAGAGGTTGATGCTCAGATTTCGGAGAACATCATGTTCATCCAAAGACATGGAAACTCTTTACCTCCTCATAGAATCAACCACAAGGCGAATGTAAGTGCTTTCAAAGATATGGGTGTAAAATTTATAATAGGCGTGTGTTCTGTAGGCAGTTTGAGACTTGATATAAAACCAGGTGATATAGTTATTCCGGACGACTATATAAGCTTCGGTGATCCAAGCTTTTTTGATGATAAAGCTGTTTTTATCACACCTGGTCTTAGCGAAAGGGTTAGACAAGCCCTTATGACAGCTTCGAAAAATCTTGGCTTATCCTTTCACTCGAAAGGTGTATATATGAACACATGTGGACCGAGGCTTGAAACCAAGGCAGAGGTAAGGATGTTCTCCCGATTTGCAGATATAGTCGGTATGACAATGTCGCGTGAGGCAAGTTTAGCAAAGGAGGCAAACCTTGAATACGCTGCTGTATGTTCTGTGGATAATTACGCTCATGGAATTATAGATGAATCTTTAACGAATGATGAAATAGAAAAGAACAAAAGAAAAAATTTTGATAAGATCAGAAATATAGTCCTTGAGACTGCGAAGGTGTTACGATGAGCATACTAATAAAGAACGTTCTTCTGAATGGAAAGAAAACAGATGTATACATTGAAGAAAACATGATAACATCCATAGGAACTAAAAATAAAGCCGAATTCATTATAGACGGGTCTGGAAAAGCGATCATTCCAGGTTTTGTCAATGCCCATACACACGCTGCGATGACCTTATTAAGAGGATATGCAGACGATATGCCACTCAAACCATGGCTCGAAGAAAAGATATGGCCGCTCGAGGCAAAGTTAAGACCAGAAGACGTCTACTGGGGGACGAGACTTGCATGTATAGAGATGATAAAATCAGGAATAACATGTTTTAACGATATGTATTTTTTTCCCGAAGAAACCGCCAGAGCAGCTGATGATTCTGGCATGAGAGCAATTGTTGGACCTGTGTTCATAGACCTTATGGATAGGTCAAGAGCAGAAGAAGAGATAAAAAGGGAA
>CAYPCO010000087.1:0-3068 GCA_964409265.1 uncultured archaeon
CCTGACCTCTATCGGTGTCGTTCACATAAAGAACAAATTCTACGTAGCCGGATGTTCTGTTTACAACGGTCTCGTTACCTGAGATGTAATAAACTTCAGTGTCTTCTTTTTCTATCGTGAAGTCCCAACTGTTATCGATATAATCACCAGCTATAACAGATGTCTCATAGCTGTTGCCGTCGTTGTCCGTTGCATTAAATTTGAAATTCATAGTGACAGATTCACCACCGCCTAAGATGCTGCAAGTATAGGTGCTATTCCATGTAAAGGTATAGTTATTGCAACCTGTGCATTGTTGATCTGTACCAATCTGAGACCATGCTGTGTCTCCTGATTTCTTCTGCCATAATCTCACTGTAACTGTATCCTTTTCATCATCATATTCATCTGTAACATTAACAGTAAAGTTCCTTAATACACTCCAACCTTCAACTCTTGGTATCACATTGGCTTCTTTGAGTCTTGGTTTTATCTCAAGATAGAAAGCGTGTAAAGGTGATGTTTGGTTCGGATAGGTATAGTTTTTCAAATCGGGATAGTAGGTGTTTGTTTCTTTTTCTGTAACATTTACTGTTATATTATACCATCCACCTGGTTTTCCTGATGTTGGCCAGGAATAACTATAAAAACCACCACCTTCTGGATTTGAGGTTAAAGTCTCGGAGTAATCACCATGCCACGGGATATATTTGATATTGTTCTCAAACCCTGCAAGCAGGGTTCCACAATCATCCATAAGCTTACCAAAGAAGTAAACATTATCACCTTCTGTATAATTCTGTTCTTCTGGAAGTATTAGTGTGAAGTTGAGCTCACCCATCACAGTAAGATGATAAGATGTTGCCAGATCATAGAACGTATCAACCGTGTCATAACATTGATCTATGGATTTCACTCTCCATGTCTGTTGTCCAACTGTATAAAGTGTACCTTCAGACTCACAAGTTGCATTGAATTCATATATCCAATAGCCACTTCCATTGGTTGAAACATTATGGCCACTGTCCCATCCTAAACTGTTATCAGTTGTTATGTAAATCGTTCCATTAACACCAGCCTCAACTGGTTGGCCTCTATCTGTATCAGTTACAAGAATGAGAAGTGTAGTTGTTTGGTTTCCTGATCTATTAGCTATTGCACCGTCTCCTTCATAGACCGTGAAGTTGATGTCATCAGTCTCTATAACAAACTCGTGCGGTGTGGTTCGGTTTTCATTTTTGGTTGTTGAATTATCTATTAATATAAATCTATAACGGGCCGAATCTGTTATATTTTCGCAAGTGAAAGTTACCGTGAAGTTCTTGGTTTCCCAGTCAGAACATTCCTCGCAGGTTTGGTTTTCTACCACAAACCAGCCAGAGCCTGTGTTAAGTTGTAAGGACACTGTTACTGTGTCGTTTTCTGGGTCTTTAACCGTGACGTTGAAATACCATCCTTCACCCCAGCTTCTTGTCACACCTTCAGTTTGACCCATGACCGTTTCGTTTTGGTAGAGTGGTGGGTAGTTTATGCTTATCTGGACCGTTAGATTTTCTGTGATGTTGTATTTATAGCATGTGTCATCTTCTGGAACCAAGGCATACCATGTCTTGTTTCCTGAGTTGAAATCACTCGTTGGCAGGAAGGTTACATTTGCATATCCTGTTTGATTTGCGTAGGATTGGTTTATGAATTGCATCTCTCCGTATTTGTTCTCTACATAGAACTTGACCAGCGGGTAGTCTCCTGAGGTGAAGTTTCTCGAAAGATTGTCTAGATTATAGACCTGAACGGTGAAGTTGGTCGGAGATGTAAGTGTTGCCAATGTGTTGTTACCTGATATGTATGTTATGTTGATGTCTGCCTTTTCTATGTAGAAGGTGTCGTCGTTGTCGTAGTATTGTCCTGGATTGATTGGGTCTGTAATTCTCATGTTTCCTTCTGTATCGGTTGCGTTAAATCTGAATTTCATCCATTGGGATGCATAGCCTTCACATGGGAAGGTTATTCCTGTCCAGTTAAGTTGTGTGTAACCATCAGGATTGTCTGAACAGTTCGTACATGACTTGGTGGAATGGTCTATCCAGGAACCTCCGAGGATCTGGTATTGAAGGGTTACAGTAACTGTGTCTCCCAGATTGTCTGATACCTTTACTGTGAAGTTGTGTGGGGTTGACCATGAGTCTGACCTTGGAGTGACATTGGCATCACTTAATGATGGGGCTGTGGTTAAGTAGAATGTGTTTGGTGGGTATTTGGTTGTGGTGTTTGAATAGTAGTTCTCCATACTTGAGAACATGGTAACGTTATACCAACCGTAAGGCGACTCCTGGGTTGGGTTCCATATACATTTGTACACGTTAGCACCGACTCTATCTATTACAGAGCAATTGGTTGTGTAGCTTTGCATGGTAAGGTTGTAGTAGACGTTTGAGGTGTCTGTAGTGATTGGTTCTTGACAGAAGTTCTCTATGAATCCCTGAAGAAGGATGGAATCCTCTCTTGAGAAGTTTTGTGAACCGTCTGGAAGGTCTATGATGTTGTAGAGCGTTCCTATGACTGTGAAGTTATAGGTTGGTGATTGCTGTGGTTTGTAACAGGCGTCGTTCGAATCTACTATGACGTACCATTCGTGAAGTCCGACCTCGTATTCTTCGTTTTCTAAGGGTGTTGAAAGATTATCACAGGTTGGGAAGAAGGAGTAGAGAACCTCACCTGAACCATTTGCCCTTAGCGGATGCCCTGCATCCCATGATGCTCCTGCACCTGTTCCGACCTTGGTTATATACAGAGTGACATTTGGTTGAGCGTATGATCCATTCTCATCCAAGATTTGAACATGAAGGGAAAGGTTTATGTAGTCTGCGGATCGGTTGGATATGTTTCCATGACCCCACAGGACAGAATAGGTTACGTCGTCTTTTTCTATGGTGAATGTGTGCGGAGTTGTTATGTTTTCGTTGCTATGATTATCTGTTATCACAAATCTATATTGTGCGTTAGGCGTGACGTTACCACAATCTAGAACAACGGAGAAGTTCTTGGTTTCCCAGTCAGAACATTCCTCGCAGGTTTGGTTTTCTACCACA